>JAGNNA010000078.1 GCA_017990895.1 Reyranella sp. | reverse complement strand
TCGAAGGAAGGCGCGCCGACCCTGGTGGCCGCCGCCGACAAGCGGATGGCCCGCGTCGCCTCGTCGGCCGAGCTGAACTACGGTGACGGTGCGGCGGCCCTGCTGTGCGGCACCGAGAATGTGATTGCCAAGCTTGTCGGCCATCATTCGGTGTCGATGGATTTCGTCGATCACTTCCGCGGCGACGAGTCGGACTTCGACTATGGCTGGGAAGAGCGCTGGATCCGCGACGAGGGCTACTCGAAGATCGTGCCCCCGGCGATCAAGGCGGCGTTCGCCACGGCCAAGCTGAAGGGCAGCGACATCACGCACTTCATCATGCCGAGCCCGATGCCGGCGGTGCCGAAGCAGATGGCCAAGATGGTGGGCATCGGCGAGGGCGCGGTGCGCGACCTGCTGGGCGCGAACCTCGGCGATACCGGTGCGGCCCACGC
This sequence comes from Reyranella sp., assembly GCA_017990895.1. Classification (GTDB taxonomy): domain Bacteria; phylum Pseudomonadota; class Alphaproteobacteria; order Reyranellales; family Reyranellaceae; genus Reyranella. The sequence continues at coordinate 15,831 of JAGNNA010000078.1, read as the reverse complement.
GCTGGTCATGCTGGTCGATGCACTCGAGACCGCCAAGGCCGGCGACAAGATCATGGTCGTCGCGTTCGGCCAGGGCGTCGACATCCTGGTGTTCGAGGTCACGGCCGAGAAGGACAAGCTTCCCGCGCGCAAGGGCCTGTCGGGCTGGATGGCGCGCCGGAAGGAAGAGAAGAACTACATGAAGTTCCTCGCCTTCAACGAGATGCTGCCGATCGACAAGGGCATGCGCGCCGAGTTCGACAAGAAGACCGCGCTGTCGGTCCTGTGGCGCAAGCGCGACATGCTGTACGGGCTGGTCGGCGGCAAGTGCAAGGTCTGCGGCACGGTGCAGTTCCCGCGCAGCCAAGTCTGCGTCAATCCCAACTGCCATGCCATCGACAGCCAGGATCCCTACGCCATGGCCGGCCTCGAATGCTCGGTGATGTCGTTCACCGCCGACTCGCTGGTCTACTCGCCGGATCCGCCGGGCTATTACGGCATGATCACCTTTGCGGAGGGCGGCCGTTTCATGGCTGACTTCACCGACAGCGACAAGGATCAGGTCAAGGTCGGGGCCAAGATGCGCATGACCTTCCGGATGCGTGACAACGACACCATGCGCGGCGGCTTCAAGCGCTACTTCTGGAAGGCCGCGCCGGCATAGATCGCGTTTCGTCTTTCAAGCGTTCCACTCTCAACTTCCACCACCAAGGAGACCTGCAATGGCTCGTGGTATCAAGGACAAGGTCGCTATTCTCGGCATGGGCTGCTCGAAGTTCGGCGAACGCTGGGACAGCGGCGCCGAGGAGCTGATGCTCGAAGCCTACAGGGAATGCCTCGCGGATGCGGGCATCGACCAGAACCAGCTCCAGGCGGCGTGGTTCTCGACCGCCATCGACGAGGTCCATGTCGGCAAGTCCGGCATCCCTCTGTCGACGACGCTGCGCCTGCCCAACATCCCGGTGACGCATGTCGAGAACATGTGCGCCTCGGGCACCGAGGCTTTCCGCGGCGCCTGCTATGCCGTCGCCTCCGGTGCGGCCGATTTCGCGCTGGCCGTCGGCGTCGAGAAGCTCAAGGACACCGGCTACGGCGGTCTGCCGGGTGGCCGTGGCGGCCCGCTGCAGGTCCTGTGGAACGCGAGCGGCACGGCGCCGGGCAACTTCGCCCAGCTTGCCACCGCCTACATGACCGCGCACGGCGTCTCGGGCGAGGATCTCAAGAGGGCGATCGGCCACGTCTCCTGGAAGAGCCATCAGAACGGTGCCAAGAACCCGAAGGCCCATCTGCAGAAGGCCGTCGAGATGGAGACAATCCTCAACGCGCCGATGATCGCCTCGCCGCTCGGCCTGTTCGACTGCTGCGGCGTGTCGGACGGCGCGGCCGCGGCCATCGTGACGACGCCCGAGATTGCCAAGGCGCTCGGCAAGAAGGACATCGTCAGCGTAAAGGCGCTGCAGCTCTCGGTCTCGAACGGCTCGGAGTCGGGCCACAATTCTTGGGACGGCAGCTACTTCCACACGACCCGCATCGCCTCGAAGAAGGCCTACGAAGAGGCCGGCATCAAGAACCCGCGCGACGAAGTGTCGATGTTCGAGGTCCATGACTGCTTCTCGGTCACCGAGCTGGTGACCATGGAAGACCTGCACATCTCCGAGACCGGCAAGGGCTGGAAGGACGTGCTCGACGGTTTCTACGACGCCGATGGCAAGATCCCGTGCCAGATCGACGGCGGCCTCAAGTGCTTCGGCCATCCGATCGGCGCGTCCGGCCTGCGCATGCTCTATGAGATGTACCTGCAGCTCCAGGGCAAGGCTGGGCCCCGCCAGCTCGCGAACCCGCGCATCGGCATGACGCACAATCTCGGCGGCGCGCCTCGCGAGAATATCTCGAGCGTCGCCATCGTCGGCCGCTACGAGTAACCCGCACATTGTCATCCCGAGGCTCGGCCGAGGGACCTTTCGCTCAAGGTAAAGGTCCCTCGCTGCGCTCGGGATGACAGCCAGCGCTTGGCGCCCTCTCCGTGCAAGGCGAGGGCGTTTTGTTTTCGCGTTTGAGGAGGAGACATCCATGGAGCTCGACAAGAAGCTCATCGGCCATACGTTCGAGCCGTTCACCGCCACCGTCGAGGCCGGCAAGATCAAGCTGTTCTGTAAGGCCATCGGTGAGGAAGACCCGATCTATTCGGACGAGGCGGCGGCCAAGGCGGCAGGCTATCGCGGCATCACCGCGCCGCTCACCTTCCTGCGTGCGCTGCAGGCGGACGATCCCAACAAGGGCGGGCTGCTGCGTCTCCTGAACGTCGATATCGGCCTGATCCTGCACGGCGAGCAGCACTTCGAATACTACGCGCCGGTCGTGGTCGGTGACGTGGTGAACTGCCAGGAGAAGGTCGTCGACATCTACGACAAGAAGGGCGGCGCGCTCTGGTTCGTCGTCCAGGAGATGGAGATGAAGGATCAGGCGGGCAAGCTGCTGGCCAAGGGCCGGGGCGTCACCGTCGTTCGCAACCCCGACGCGGCGAAGAAGTAAGGGAGGCACTCATGGCAACTGCGACCGCTCCGAAATTTGCCGACGTGAAGGTCGGCGACGAACTCAAGCCGCTGGTGCTGCCGCCGATCAGCCGCCACCAGCTCGCCCTCTACTGCGGCGGCTCGGGCGACCACAATCCGATTCACGTCGACATCGACTTCGCCAGGAAGTTCGGTTTCAAGGACGTGTTCGCCCACGGCATGCTGTCGATGGCCTTCCTCGGCCGCCTCGTCACCTCATGGGTGCCCCAGAAGCAGGTGCGTGGCCTCGGCACGCGCTTCACCTCCATCACCTGGGTGGGCGACGTCATCACCGTTTCTGGCAAGGTCACGGGCAAGCGCGAGAAGGACGGCGAGAAGCTGGTCGACCTCGAGGTCAAGTGCACCAACCAGAACGGCCAGGACACGCTTCAGGGCACCGCCACGGTCGCGCTGAACTAGCGCAGAGCATCGGGAGACACACATGGGTCAGATGGACGGCAGGGTGGCGATCGTCACCGGTTCGGGACGCGGCATCGGCAAGGAGATCGCCCTGCGCCTGGTGCGCGACGGCGCCAGCGTGGTCATCAACGACATCGACGACGCGCCGGCGGAGGAGACCGTCGCCGAGATCATCAAGATGGGCGGCAAGGCGGTGGCCTGCAACGGCGACGTCGCCAAGCCGGATTTCGGCGACCGCATCGTCCAGACGGCGGTCGATGCCTTTGGCGGCTGCCACGTCGTCGTGAACAATGCCGGCTACACCTGGGACTCGGTCATCCAGAAGATGACCGACGAGCAGTGGTACGCCATCCTCGACGTCCACCTGACCGCGCCGTTCCGCATCCTCCGGGCCTTCCAGCTGCACTTCAAGGATGCGGTCGAGAAGGAGCGTGCCGAGGGCAAGCGCATCGTGCGCAAGGTCGTGAACATCTCCTCGACCTCGGGCGTCAACGGCAATGCCGGCCAGTCGAACTACTCGGCGGGCAAGGCGGGCATCGTCGGCCTGACCAAGACGCTGGCCAAGGAGTTCGGACGCTACGACGTCACGGTCAACGCGGTGGCGTTCGGGTACATCCAGACCCGTCTCACCAAGCCGCTGGCCCAGGGCGAGTCCGGGGAGATCGAGGTCCAGGGTCGCACGGTCAAGATCGGCGTCCAGGGCGGCCGCCTCGCCGCGCTGAACCAGATGATTCCACTGGGCCGGGGCGGTCTTCCCGAGGAAGCGGCCGGCTCGGTCTACCTTTTCTGCAGCCCGGACAGTGACTATGTTAGCGGCCAGTGCCTGGTCGTGAACGGCGGTCTCTGAAGGGCCGACTGGCAAAAACGACGGAGGGGTGGCCTGTTGGCCACCCTTTTTCGTTGTATACGCTTCCCCAGGTTCAGAATGGGTGGGACGGCGTTGGGTTCTCTTGATATCGGGATCGTGGGCTGCGGCGTCGCCGGTCAGGCCGCTGCGGGATTCCTCGCCGATGCCGGACATCGTGTCACCGTCCTGGAGTGCTTCGAGCAGCCGCATCCGGTGGGTGCCGGCCTTCTGTTGCAGCCCACTGGCCTGTCGGTTCTGCGGGCGCTCGGTCTGGAGCAGGATGCCCTCTCGGCAGGGGCTCGGATCGACGGGGTGCTCGGTGAGAACCAGTGGGGGATCCGTATCCTCGATCTGGCATACGGCGACCTGCACCCCGACGCCTTCTCTCTCGGCATCCGCCGCTCGGTCCTCTTCGATTTGCTGCATCGCCGCCTTTTCGCGGCGGGTGCCCGTCTGGTTCCAGGCGTGGAGATCGTCGACGTCGAGCGCGAGGGCGCCCGGGCAATCGCGCTCGATCGGAAGGCTCGCCGGCACGGTCCGTTCGACGTCCTCGTGGTGGCCGATGGTTCACATTCGGCGCTGAGGCAAAGAGTGTTTCCGCGGGCCCGGGCGCCGCTTTATCCGTGGGGCTGCGTCTGGGCGACCGTCCCCGACACCTTGGCATCCGGCGCCGTCCGGCTGCTTCGCCAGCGATTCGCCGACACGACGACGATGATGGGTATTCTCCCGGTGGCGCCCGACGCGCTCACGATGTTCTGGAGTCTGCGCGCGCCCGACCTTTCACCCGATCGGCCGCTCGACCTGGAGACCATACGCCGGGAGGCGCTGGCGCTGTGGCCGGAAGCAGCGTCGATCATCGAGCGCGCCGTCAGCACGGGTGACTTCTCTCGCGCAACCTACCGGCACGTGGCCCTGCCGCGCTGGAACGAGGGACCGGTCGTGTTCCTGGGTGATGCCGCACATGGCACCAGCCCGCAGCTGGGACAGGGCGCCAATCTCGGCCTGCTCGATGCCCACGCACTGGCACGCGGCCTGGCCGAGGCGGCCGATGTCGCCGGCGCAATGGATCTCTTTGCCCGCCGGCGGGGCCCGTCGAACCGCTTCTACCGGTCTGCCAGCCACCTGCTGACGCCGTTCTTCCAGTCGGACAGCGTGCCCCTCGCCATCCTGCGCGATCTGCTGCTGCGCCAGGCCTGCCACACGCCGATCGTGCGGCCGATGTTGACCGGCGTGCTGGCGGGTCTGCGTCGAGGCTGGCTGTCGGCCGATTCGCTCGACGCCGACGGTCGGTATCCTCTCTAGCTTCGTCGCGACAGGACAGCCCAGCGGCCCGGCGTGATGCCGAAGCGGGCGGAAAAATGCCGCGTGAGATGACTCTGGTCGGCGAACCCCGCGGCAGCCGCGGCCTCCGACAGGGCGACGCCTTCGACGATCATCGATTGTGCCCGCATCAGGCGCCGGCCCACCTGGTAACGATGCGGCGACGTGCCGAACACCGATCGGAAATGGCGGGCGAGGGTGAAGCGGTCGAGGCCGCTGACGCTTTCCAATTCGTCTGAGCCCACGACACGATGGGATTCGGCCGTCAGGAGGTCGCGCGCCAGCCGCACCGCCCGGAGCGCGACACTGCTGCGTCCACGGCGCGGGCCGCCATCGCCCCGCCGCGCCAGGAGATCGGCGATCCGGGCGATCGTGGCATCGATCGCCAGCGGTTCCAGGGTCCGTGGGAAATCGACGAAGGCTTGCTCAATGACCTGTGCCGTCGTCGGATCGTGGGCGACGGCCTCCGCGACGTGAGGCGGGCTGGCGCCGTCCAGCGCCTGGGAGACCGCTGCAGGGTCGAGATAGAGCATGCGATAGGCGAAGGCGCGGCCCTCCCCGGCATGGCCGTCATGCGCCTCGTCCGGATGCAGCACCAGCACCTGCCGCGCCCGGCTCGCCCGCAGGCTGCCGCGATAGTGGAACTGCTGCACGCCGTAGAGGGTAAGGCCGACCCCATAGGTCTCGTGCCGGTGCAGGTCGTAGGCATGGCCGCCGAACCGCCCTTCGAGGCGCTGCAGGCCGGAGGCCGGTCGGTCGAGGCGGATCTGGTCGAGGGTCATGCACGAATGTTCAAGACGATTCCGGCACCATGCCCCATATCGGCGGGATGATCTACGAAACCAAGACGGCCCTCGTGCTGCGCAAGGATCTGGCCGCCTGGCAGGTGGCCAATGTCGCGGCCTTCCTGGCCGGCGGCCTCGCCGGCACGCACGCCCATCTGATGGGCGAGCCCTATCGCGACGGCGGCGGACGCGCCTACACCGCGCTGATCCGCGAGCCGGTGTTCGTGTATGGCGCGACGCTGGAGGAGTTGCAGCGGACGCATCAGCGGGCGCTGTCGCGCGAACTGGTGCCCGCGATCTATATCGAGCCGATGTTCACCACGACCAACGACGCCGACAACCGCGCGGCGGTGGCCGCCGCGCCGGCCGATGCGCTGGACTTCGTCGGCATCGGCGTGCACGGGCCGCGCAAGGCCGTCGACAAGGTGGTGAACGGGCTGAAATTCTTGGCTTAGGCCGGGCGCCTGCCGCGCGTCAGGACGAGGACGGAGGCCGCGAGATTGAGGCCCATGCAGGCCGCCAGCGGCACGCCGTAGCCACCGGACACGTCGCGCAGGACGCCGAGCAGGCCCGGACCGAAGGCGTAAAGGGTCTGCATGACCGCCGTGGAGAGAGCGACGATCGTGGGGAAGCGGTCGGGCGTGAATTCGCGCTGCACGATCATCGGCGACAGGGTGATGATATTGCCGACGGCGAGGCCATAGGCGGCACAGGCGCCGTAGACCGCCAGCGGTGTCTCGACGAATTCCAGCACGGCGATGGCACCGGCCTGCACCAGGAAACAGACCGCCGAGGCACGGCGCGGCTCGAACCGGTCGATGACCAGCCCCAGCACAATGCGGCCGACCAGCGCCGTCACGGCGTTGATGCCGACGGCCAGAGCGGGGTCGATCACCAACCCGCTTTCGGCCGCGCGGGAGGTCACCAGCGGCACGAGGTGGGTCAGGAAGCCGACCTGGGAGGTCAGCACGAGGGCGAAGGGCGCGGCGATACTCCAGAAATGCCACTCCCTCAGCGGCGCCAGCCGGTTGACCCGAACCGTCGTGGGCTTGGGCGAGAGAGGCCCCCTGCGGACGAACAGCACGACAGTACCCGCCGCGAGTACGATTCCCACGCCGACCAGCACACGTTCCGCCGTTGCAAATCCCAGCGCGGGGATGGCCGCCAGCAGCACCGGCGTGACGACGAGGCCCGCGAGGGTGGCGCCGCTCAGAGCGAGATTGAGCGCGAGGCCACGCTTGCGGTCGAACCATTGTCCGACCGTGGCCGCAATGGGGGCGACGCTGGTCGCGTTCCAGCCGGGCGCCATGACGACGTAGAGCACGACGAGTTGCCAGGGCTCGGTGACCGACGGCAGCAGGAGCAGGGCGGTCGTGGTGGTGGAGAGGCCGGCCAGGAACACGGCGCGCGGCCCGAAGCGGCCGATCGCTTCGGCGATGCGCGGGAGCAGCAGGGCGCCCAGCAGATAGTGCGCGGTAACGACCGACGAGATGAAGCCGGTCGACCAGCCGCGGGCGCGCTGCAGTTCGACGAGGTAGATGCCGTGGGCATAGAAGCCGAAGCCCCAGGCGAACACGGCCGTCACGAAGCAGGCGAAGACGACGCGCCAGGCGGCCGGCGACGTGTCCGCAGCCGTGTTCAGCGACATGACGTGCCCGCGATCACGAACGGCTGACGTGGGCCGATACGCGGCGCCAGCCTTCCGGCCGCAGCTGCCAGTCGTCGGTGTACCAGCCCGCACCTGGGCTGCCGTCGGGCTTGGTGTAGCTCGTCCTGGCGTGAATGATTGCGAAGTCGCCCAACAGGCGGATCTTCACGTCGTGCTCGCGCAGATCCTTCACCGCAGAACCGCGGCCGATCTGCGCGAGGAAGGCGGCCCGTTCGATCAGCGTGCCGTCGGGGTTGGTGTTGTGGAAATCGCCCGACAGATGCCGGTCCAACCATGCCACGTCGGCCTCCGCGACCGAGCGCACGTAGTGATGGTTGAGCTGCTTCAGGGTCTCGAGATGCCGTGCCGTCGACTCGTCCGCCATGACGTTTCCTTTCCCTGTCCGATCGAGCGAGACCCTCAAGACACGAAGAGACGCACGCCGACCGGCAGGGTGCGGGCCTTCTCGAGCCCCTCCATCGTCGTGCGGTAGCCCAGCTCGATCGCGGCATCGAAGCTCGTCCAGTCGAGCAGGTCGATATGGGTCATCGGCGGCACGATCAGCAGCTCGGCGGCGGCGCGATCCTCGGCCGCGCGCGAGGTGCTGGCGACCAGCGCCGAGCGCAGCAGGATGCGCACGATCGAGGGGATCGGCAGCGTCTCGTTGCGTTTCCAGAGGAGGCGCCGGAAGAATTGCCCGGCCGACCAGGGTTCCATCACGCCCTCTCCGGCGGACAAGGCGCCGCCGGTGTCGATGTCGACGCCGATGGTCACGCCGCGCCCCAGCCGCTGCATGGCGCGCACCGGGAAGTTGTCGATGACTCCGCCGTCGACATGGACCTCGCCCGCCTCGTTGAAGGGTGGCATGACGCCGGGAATGGAGACCGAGGCGCGCAGCCACCGCCACAGTCGCCCGACCGTATGGATGTCGGCCTTGGAGGTCGTGAGGTTGGCGGTCATGCAGTAGTAGGGAAGGATCAGGTCCTCGATGTCCTTCTCGCCGAAGGCCATGCGCAGGAGGCGTGTGACCCTGCGTCCGGCGAACAGCGAGATCAGCGGCACCGTGTAGTCGCTCAGCGGATTGTTATCGACGAAGGCGCGGCGGAAGCGCGCGTCGAGTTCCTGGTCGTTCCAGCGCGAGGCGACGCCTGCCGCGACGATGGCGCCCATGCTGGTGCCGCCCACAAGGTCGATCGGCACGCCGCACTCGCGCAGCGCCTTGACCACGCCGATATGGGTGAAGGCGCGCGCGCCGCCGCCCGCCATGACGACGCCCACCGCATGACCGGTGAGGATGCGGGCCAGCCGGTCGATGTCGGCAGGAATGTCGAGCCGCACGTGATGATGGTTGCCATAGAGGCCGCCCGCCAGCAGCGGCGCGGTGGAGCCGGCCCTGGGATCGTGGCCTTCGTGCAGCAGCACCAGCTCGCGGCGCCGGTGGAACACCGCGCCGCTCTGCGCCGTCTCGATCTCGAACGGCACCCTCGTCGGCGCGTCGTTGTCGGCGTTGCGCATCACGACCAGACAGTCGGCCTGGCGCAGGCAGAGCTCGGTCCAGGGCGTCAGGGTCGGGTCGGCGCGGTAGAGCACGAACGACGATTCCATCTCGCAGCGCGCGAACCATTCGGGCTCCTGATCGAGCGATTCCGATCCCAGCATCTGCACCTGGGTGCCGATGCGGCCCAGCGCATTGGCCAGCATCACCGCGAACCGCGCCGAGGGAACGTCGGGGCCGCTCGGCAACAACGCGAAGGTTCGCGGTTGGCGGCGCGCGCCTGCCGCGTCCTGCGCATTGCGCGCCACGACGCTGCGCATCAATGCCGGCAGTACCTCGGGATGATTCGAGGTGAGCGCATGGAAGCTCGTCTGCGGCAACCGCCAGACCTCGCTGTCGCGCAGCGCCGCCACGCTGCGCGTGCGCTTGCCCTGCGACAGGAGCGACATCTCGCCGACTAGGTTTCCCGGCGGGATCTCGGCGATCAGCACGGGCTCGCGGGAATCTCCGGCCTCGTAGTGCCGAAAAACCCCGAGCGAGCCACTCGTCACGACATAGACGGCGTCGGCCGGCTCGCCTTGGCGGAACAGCGGTGCGCCGCCGGGCAGTACGAGCAGGGTCAGCTGGTGCTCGACGGCGGCCAGGGCTTCGGGGGCGAGATCGGCGAACAGCGGGGTCTGCTGCAACACCTTCTGCAGCCGCAGCCGGGCGGTATCCTCGCCAGGCACGGCGAGACTCATCCCCCGGTCATTCCCTTCAGCGCCCAGCCGATGGTCTGGTCGGCGCGCGCCCACACCATCTCCCGCCATTTCTCGCCGGCGGGGAAGAAGCGCTCCTTCATGTCGGCCTTGAGCGCGCGACCCTGTGCCGAGCCGAGATCGCCGCGATGATGCAGCCAGTTGTCGGCGCGTACCGCGTTCAGCACTTCCGGCACCGTGTAGGTGCCGTATTCCAGCGCTACCGGCGTCACCTCGGCATCGGGCAGTTCCTGGGGGAAGGCGTCCGTCATGACGCCGACCACGACCGCCGAGGTGGAGGTGCCGCCTTCCGGCGAGGTCATCTCGTCGCCGTACCAGGCCTTGGCGCGGGCGAACGACTTCGCGGCGGGCGACACCGCGCAGATCAGCTCGCCATGGCCGAACGGGCCGAGGCCGGTATGGAAATCGATGATGCCGCCGCGCTTGGCCTGCGAGAGTTCCTCGCGCGCGATCGCGCGGACCGTGCGGTTGCTCCAGCTAGGCGTGGTGCCGCCGAAGAAGATCCCGTCCGGATGCGTGTACTGGCCGCCGCTGATCGCGCTCTGCAGGCCGAAGGCGCCATGCTTCTGCGCAAAGGCTCCGAACACGCGTTCGGTCTCGGCGGCGCTCGCTTCGTTCCACTCGACCGGAAGGACGGCGTTGGCGATCTCGAGATAGCCGTCGTTCTTCGGATAGCCCTTGTCGTGATCGACGAAGTTGCGGTTGAGATCGACATTGTCCTCGGTGACGCGGCGCGTCCATGCGAAGCCGTAGGGATTGAGCGCATGGATCAGCAGCGCGCCGGTATTCTTCGGGAGCTTCGCCGGTCCGCCCGAGCGCATCCACGCGATCTCGGCGCCCGAGCCGCAATGGCCCTCGACGCCGTGCGTGCCGGCGATCAGCACCAGCATGTTCGCGGCATCGGCCGCCCCGAAACGCGCCGTGTCGAGGAACAGCCTCTCGCCGTTGGGACCGAGTGCTTTCGGATTGAGCCACGAACGCAGCGCACCGCCAGCGTCTGCAGCGGCGCCACAGAACTTCGTGCGCGCCTCGGCATAGGTTTCAGAGAAGCACCCGGACACTGAGAACATGCATTTCCTCCAAGCGTCATCGTAGCCGGTTTGGCGGCGAGGCGGAAAGCGTGGCCTTCCTCCCCATTCCGACGAGGAGGTGGCCCGGAGAATTCGAAACTCTAACTCTCGTACTGCAGCAGCGTTTCGACCGGCGGCGCGAGCTTCTTGCGGCCTTCGAGGAAGGTGAGCTCGATGATGACGGCGGTCGCCGGCACGACGGCGCCGACGGTTTCCAGCAGGTTCACCGCGGCGGCCATGGTGCCGCCGGTCGCCAACAGGTCGTCGACGAGCACGACACGCGCGCCCTTGTGCACGGCATCCTGCTGGATCTCGATCGTGTCGGTGCCGTACTCCAGTGAATAGGTGTGTCGCACCGTCGTGCCGGGCAGCTTGCCCTGCTTGCGCATCATCACGAAGCCCGTGCCGAGTGCGAGGGCGAGCGGCGCGGCCAGCAGGAAGCCGCGCGATTCGATTCCCGCGAGCACGTCCGGCTTGTGCGGCCGGATCAGGTCGGCCAGCCGTTCGATGGCGGTGTGCCAAGCCTTGGGATGCGCCAGCAGCGTCGAGATATCGTAGAAGAGGATGCCCGGCTTGGGGAAGTCGGGGATCGAACGGATATGCTGTTTGAGGTCGAGATCCTTGGACAATTCTGTCTCCTGCGATCAGCTGTAGGCCGGCGGCGGCACGAAGCCGCGATATTCCTTCTCCAGCAGCTTGGCGAACTGGATGCACTCGTAGTCGCCGTACTGGCGGCCGATGATCTGCACGCCGATCGGCAGGCCTTCCTGGCTCTGCCCGATCGGCGCGGCGGTCGAGGGCAGCCAGGTGACGCCGGAGTAGCCGGCCCAGAAGATCTGGTCGACCACTGGGACCTGCTTGTTGTTCACGACGATCGTGCGCTTGTGGCGCAGCCCCGCCTGGTCGTGCGGGAAGGCGGCGGTCACGGCGACCGGGCACAGCATCAGGTCGTAGTCCTCGAAGAACGCATCCCAGGCGAGCCGCATCCTGTGGCGCTTCTCGTTCAGTTGCAGCCAGGTGCGATGTGGCAGCGAATTGCCCCGCTGCATCTGCGCGAAGTAGCTCATGTCGTCTGCGGGCAGGCTGGCCGCGTCCTTGACCGCCTGCTCGTAGACCGCGTCGCTCATGCGGCCCGAGGTCGCCGCGCGCAGCAGGCGAATATAGACGTCGTTCAGCTCGACCGTGTCGATCTCGGGGCGGGCCTTGTCGTTCACCTTCACCTTGTTCTTCGCGAGGAACGAGGCGAGCTTGGAAATCTGCTCCTGCACCGAATCGTCGACCTCGGCGTTCGGGTCAGTCAGGAGCACCGCCACCTTGAAGTCGCGCAGCCTGGTCTTCTTCGAGCGCGGCAGGGTGAGCGTCCAGCCACGGCCGTCGATCGCGTCCGGGCCGGCCATCGTCGTCAGCGCGATCTCGAGATCCTCCGCGCCGCGGGCCAGCGGACCGACCACGCCGATATCGCCGTAGGCGACGGCGCCCGCGAGAGCATGGCCCTTCGGCGAGACGACGCCCCAGCTCGGCTTGTGGCCCCACACGCCGCAATAATGGGCGGGATTGCGGATCGAGGCGCCGATGTCGCTGCCGGCCTCGATGCCGGTCAGACCGGCGGCCAGCGCCGCGCCCGACCCGCCCGATGAGCCGCCCGGCGTGCGGCCGAGATCCCAGGGATTGTTGGTCGAGCCGTAGACTTCGTTGTAGCTCTGCCAGTCGGCGAGGTTCAGGGGCACGTTGGTCTTGCCGAACAGGGTGACGCCGGCATCCATCATGCGCTGTGTGACCAGCGAATTCTGCGTCGCGACCGTGTCCTTGAAGGCGGGATCGCCCCATGTGGTGGGCAAGCCCGCAACATCGAAGGACTCCTTGATCGTCATCGGCACGCCATGCAGCGGCCCGAGCTTCTTGCCGGCACGGACGGCGCGATCCGCCGCCTTGGCGCGCTTGCGGGCGCCCTCGATGTCGGTGGCGATGATGGCGTTGAGCTCGGGGTTATAAGCCTCGACCCGTTTGAGGTAGAGGTCGAGCAGTTCGAGGCAGCCGATCTTCTTCTTCCGGACCGCAGCGGCGAGCTGCTTGGCGGTCTGGAACGGGAGGGCGAGGGACATGGGGAGAGGTTCCGCAACGGGGATGGACGAGGTCCAAGCCCGTACCATATTGTCCGGCCCGCCGTGAAGAAACTCCCCGCCCGCACGATGCATCTCACCATGCCGCTGGCGCTGACCTTCGTCATGACCTTCATCGTCTCCGGAATCGCCACCTTCCGGGCGATGGGGCTGGAACCGGGCATGACCACCCGCTGGATGGAATCCTGGATGGCGTCCTGGATGGTCGCCTTTCCGACCATGCTCTTCCTGATGCCGCTCATGCGGCGCCTGCTGTTAAGGCTGATCGAGGCCCGGTAACTTCAGCGAGGACGCGGTCGTGCACGGGCCGTCGGTTCGGCGACCAGCGGATCGTCCGGCCAGTAGTGGCGCGGATAGCGGCCCTTCAGTTCGGATTTCACGGCCTTGTAGCCGTTGGCCCAGAAGCTCGCGAGATCGCGCGTCACCTGCACCGGCCGCCGTGCCGGCGAGAGCAGGTGGATGGTGAGTGGCACCTTGCCGCCGGCGATGCGCGGCGTCTCGGTGAGCCCGAACATCTCCTGCAGGCGGACCGACAGGGTCGGCTCGTCGGGATTGGCATAGTCGATCGCCACCCGCGATCCGCTCGGTACCTCGACATGCGTGGGCACCAGCCGCTCGACCTCGCGCTGCTTCTCCCACGGCACCAGCGCCTTGAGCGCCGCCGTGAGATCGATGCGCGCGAGATGGTCCCGGCGCGACACGCCGTCGAGATAGGGCCCCAGCCAGTCCGCCAGCGAGGCCAGCAACGCCGCATCCGAAAGATCGGGCCAGTCCTCGCCCGCATGGCGCCGCAGGAAGCCGATGCGCTCGCGCCAGCGCACGAGATCGTCGCTCCACGGCAGCGCAGCGAGGCCAAGCTGACGCACGCCGTCGAGCATGGCGGCTTGCACCTTGCCGGGATCGGGTTTGGCGAGCGGTTTGTCTTCCAATGCAAGTACGCCCAACCGGCGGCGACGCCGCGCCAGAACCGCGCCGTCACGCGCGCTCCATTGCACGAGCTGATCGTCGACGATGCGGTCGGCGTAGAGTTCCTCGATCTCCGCGGCCGTGATCGGTGCGGCAAGGAAGATGCGCGATTCCTGTGCCGAGCCATCGAGGTCGGCGACGACCAGGAATTCCTCGTTCGCCATCGGATCGCCTTCGGGCAGTGCCGCGCCGCGTCCGCCCGACAGGAGATAGCGTCCGGCCGTGCCGGGGCGGCGGCGGCCGATGCGGTCGGGATAAGCGAGCGCCAGCAGCGGACCTGTCATCGCGATGTCGGGCCGCTCGTTGCCGGAATTGCGCGGCATCAGGCGGCGCGCCGATTCCTGGATCAGGCGCAAGGTGCCGTCGCGCCGGCCGCTCAGGGCGATGTCGACCCGGTGCCGGAGATCGGCGTCGCGCTGGCCGGGCGGCAGGCGCAGGAAGTCGCGTTCGCTCAGGATCGCGGCCAGCAGCGCGGCAACCTTACCCTGGCCCAGCTCGCGACCCTTGAGCACCAGATGCGCGATGCGTGGATGCTGGCCCAGCCGTACCATGGCGCGGCCGTGTTGTGTGATGGCGCCGTTGCCATCGATCGCGCCGAGATCGGCCAGCAGCACGCGCGCCGTGGCGAGCGAGGCAGGGGGCGGCTGTGTCAGCCACGGCAGGCTCGCGGCATCGCCCGTGCCCCAGGCGGCCAGTTCCAGGGCCAGCGGCGCCAAATCGGCATCGAGGATCTCGGGCGGCGTGAAGGGCAGCAGCCCGCGCTGTGCCTGTTCCGGCCACAGGCGATAGCAGATGCCGGGTTCGAGGCGGCCGGCGCGACCGCGCCGCTGGTCGGCGGACGCCTGGCTGACGCGCACGGTTTCGAGTCGGGTCATGCCCGACCGCGGCGAGAATTTTGGGACGCGCATCTGGCCGCTGTCGATCACGATGCGCACGCCTTCGATGGTGAGGCTGGTCTCGGCGATCGACGTCGCCAGCACGACCTTGCGCCGGCTAGGGGCTGAGGGGGCGATGGCGCGATCCTGGTCGGCGGGCGACAGGTCGCCGTAGAGCGGCGCCACGTCAACATCGGCGCCGATGCCCTGCAGCCGTTCTTCGACGCGGCGGATCTCGCCGACGCCCGGCAGGAAGACGAGCGCGCTGCCGGTCTCTTCTGTGAGAGCCCGCCGCACGGCGGCGGCAACATTGTCCTCGATGCGGCCGGCCGGATCGCGATCGAGATAGCGCGTGTCGACCGGGAACATGCGGCCCGCACTCTCGATCACGGACGCGCCGCCCAGCCGCGCCGACACCGGGCCGGGATCGAGCGTTGCCGACATGGCCACGATCCTCAGATCCTCACGCAACGCGGCCTGCGCTTCGCATACCAGGGCAAAGGACAGGTCGGTTTCGAGGCCGCGTTCGTGCAGCTCGTCGAAGATCACGCACCCAACGGTCTCGAGCGACGGGTCGTCCTGCAGCAGGCGCAGGAAGAGGCCGTCGGTGACGACCTCGATGCGGGTGCGTGGACCGACCTTGGTATCGAAGCGGACACGATAGCCCACGGTTTCGCCGACCGCTTCGCCCAGGATCGCCGCCATGCGCCGCGCGGCGGCGCGCGCAGCCAGCCGCCGCGGCTCCTGCATCACGATCTTGCGGCCGCCGAGCCAGGGTGCGTCGAGCAGCGCCAGCGGCACGCGCGTCGTCTTGCCGGCGCCCGGCGGAGCCACCAGTACGGCGGCGTTGCCGGCCACCAGCGCGGCCTTGAGACGCGGCAGTGCCTCGTCGACGGGAAGGGACTCCATCGAACCCTGTTAGCGCGCTGGTGGATGGACGGGAAGGAGGGGCGGGTTCACTCTTGGACTCGTCAATTGAAGGAGCATGCAATGGCT
>JAGNNA010000077.1 GCA_017990895.1 Reyranella sp. | reverse complement strand
GCTTCGGCGAGGTCGGGGAAGTGGCCGAGATGGTCGCCTGGCTCGCCTCTTCCCACTGCACCTTCGCGACCGGTGCGGTCTTCGATCTCTCTGGTGGACGGGCTACCTACTGATGTCTCTTCATGAATTCACCCTGACCGAACTCTCCGCCGGCCTCGCCGCCAAGCGCTTCTCCTCGCGGGAGATCGTCGAGGCTCTGCTGGCCCGCATCGAGAAAGCCGACGGCAAGTTGCATTCGTTTATCGAGGTCTATGCGAAGGAAGCCCGCGCGATCGCCGATGGCGCCGACGCGGCGCGCGCCTCGGGCTTCCCCCTGCCGGCGCTGCATGGCCTGCCCGTCGCCTACAAGGATCTGTGCGACATCGCCGGCCGCATCGGCACCGGCGGCTCGAAGATGTGGGAGAAGCGCGTCGCCACGGAGACCTCCAACACGGTGGAGCGTCTGACCACGGCCGGCATGATCCCGCTCGGCAAGCTGCACATGGTCGAGTTCGCCTTCGGCGGTTGGGGCACCAACCCGCTGATGGGCACGCCCTGGAATCCTTGGGATCTCGAGACTCATCGCACGCCCGGCGGCTCGTCGAGCGGCACCGGCGTCGCCGTTGCGGCACGCCTCACGCCCGCCGGCATCGGCAGCGATACCGGCGGTTCGGTGCGCATCCCCTGCGCGTTCAACGGGCTGGTCGGCCTCAAGGTCACTTTCGGGCGCATCAGCCTGCACGGCACGATGCTGCTGTCCTGGACGCTCGATTCGATCGGCCCAATGGCGCGCTCGGTCGAGGATTGCGCCCTGATGCTCAACGCCCTCGCAGGCCCCGATCCGCGCGATCCCACGACCCTCGGCCAGCCGCTCGAGGACTTCACCGCTTCGACCAAGGGCGGCTCGATCAACGGCATGCGAATCGCCCTGCCCGACGCCGCCTCGCTGCCTGCGTGCGATAGCGGCGTGATCGCGGCCTGGCAGGCCTCGGCGAAGAAGCTCGAAGAGCTCGGCGCCATCGTCGAGCCGGTGAAGATCCCGGAATGGTATTTCAATCTTGGCGTCGGCGCAGGTTCGATCTCGGCCTCGGAACTCTGGTCGCTGCATCGCGGCTGGATTGAGGACATGAACCAGCCGATCGGTGCGGGCGTGCGCGGCCGTGCGATGGCCGCCAAGACCTTCGCCCCGGCCCTCTATGCCGAGGAGCTGCGCCGCATGGCCGGGCGCCGCGCCGAATTCAACGCCTGGATGGCGCCCTACGATGCGTTGCTGACGCCGGCGCTGGCCTCCGGCGCGATCCCGGTCATCGAGGTCGATGAGACCTCGCCCGCCATCTCGCTGATGACCCGCCCTGGCAACTATCTCGGCCTATGCGGCCTGTCGCTGCCGAACGGCTTCTCGAACGGCCTGCCGATCGGCCTCCAGCTCCTGGGCAAGCCCTACGCCGAGGGCACGGTGCTCAAGATCGGTAAGGCGTTGCAGGACGCGACGGACTTTCACAAGCGTACCCCGGTCCTGTCGGCATTGGGGCTCTAGCTGGGGGCGCGCTGCGGCATGCCCTGCGGGACGACGGTCTTCACGAGCGACGCATCGAGGGCTTCGTACTCGTGGTATCGGATCGTGTCGTAGAGCTCCTGCCGGGTCTGCATGTGGTCGATCACGTTCTGGGTGCCGCCGTCGCGCTGGATCGCCGCGTACACGTCCGCCTGCGCCTTGTTGGCGGCGCGCAACGCCGAGACCGGCCAGATCACCATCCGGTAGCCCATCGCCTCGAACTCCGAGGCCGTGAAAAAGGGTGTCCGGCCGAACTCGGTCATGTTGGCCAGGAGCTTCACGCCGGGCATCGCCTTGGCGAAGGTGCGGAACATCTCGGCGTTGGTCAGCGCCTCGGGAAAGATCGCGTCGGCCCCGGCTTCGAGGTAGAGCTTGGCCCGCGCTACGGCGCCGTCGATGCCTTCGCTGGCCGCGGCATCGGTGCGGGCGATGATCACGAGATTGCGGCGGGCCTTCGCTGCTGCCGCGACCTTGGCCGCCATGTCGTACGGCGGGGCGAGCTTCTTGTCGTTCAGGTGGCCGCACTTCTTGGGCAGGAGCTGGTCCTCGAGATGGACGGCGGCAGCGCCTGCCTCCTCGAAGGCCCGTACCATGTGCATGACGTTCAGTGCCTCGCCGTAACCGGTGTCGCCGTCGACCAGGACCGGCAGACCCGAGGATCGCGCCACCTGGCGGATGAAGAAGCAGACCTCGTCGACCGTGATGACGCCGAGATCGGGCAGGCCCATCGACGACGACATGGCGGCTCCCGACAGGTAGAGCGCCTCGAAACCGGCGCGTGCCGCCTGCAGGGCCGCGATGCCGTTGTGCGTCCCGGGCATGCACAGGATCTGCGGCCGCTGCAGCAGGGTGCGGAAGCGGACGCCGGCCGGCTCGGCCGGCAGGTCGGCGGCAACGAGATAAGGCATGGTCTTCCCTTTCAGGTTTTCTGAGCCTTGCGGCCCTGCAGGCCGACCATGAGCCCCGCCGCGATGACCACCGCCGTGCCGAGCCAGGTGTAGAAATCCGGCACCTCGGCGAACATCAGGTAGCCGACCACGACCGAGCCGATCATCTGCGTGTAGTTGAACGGCGCCACGAAGTTGGCCGAGGCGTAGGTCATGGCCTTGGCGACGCAATAGTGGCCCAGGGCCCCCAAGGCCCCCAGCGAACAGAGCAGTGCCCAGTCGACCCAGCCCGTCGGCGTCTTCCAGTGAAACGGCAGCCATGCCGACATGATGATCGCGCCCAGCAGCACGCTGTAGAAGATCGATGTGGCCGGCGCGTCGATGCCGGCCAGCCGCCGGATCAGGATCTGGTACATCGCGTAACAGGCGGCGCTGCCCAACAGCAGCAGCGATTGCCATTGGAAGACCGCGCTGCCCGGCCGGATCACGATCAGCACCCCGGCGAAGCCCACGACTACGGCGGCCATCTGGAAGAAGGTGATGCGCTCGCCCAGCAGCGGCCAGGCCAGCAGAACCACGGCAAGCGGGGCCACGAAGGTTACGGCGATCGCTTCGGCCACCGGGATCGACTTCACCGCAGAGAAGAAGAACAGCGTCGACAGCATCATCATCACGGAACTGACGAACTGGGTGCCGATACGGCGCGTGCGCAGCAGCCCCAGTCCCATGCGCGGCATGAACACGAGGGCAACCAGAACCAGATGCAGGATGATCCTGAACCAGACGATCTCCTGCGGCGGGTATGTGGCCGCCAGCAGCTTCACGAGCCCGTTCATGATCGGAAACAACGTGCAGGCCGTGCACATGAAGAGCACACCCAGCAGCGGCCGCGACGACCGGCCGGGCGCCTGGATCTCCGCCATTTCCGGGCTCAGCGCAGGAAGCGTTCGAGCGAGCCCAGCAGCAGCGTGCCGCCCGTCGCGATCACGATCAGCGACGCGGCGATGGCCGTGAAGCGCCCAATCTCCTGCGAGCGCCCCTCGGCGATGATCAGCCGGTGCGCCACCATCGACGCCATGCCGATCGCGGCCAGGGTGACCGCCATCCCCAGCGCGATGGCGATGACGCCGACCACACCGGCCCACAGCACGTCGAGGGCGATCGACAGCAGGATGATGATCAGGGCCCCGGCGCAGGGCGCGATGCCTGCCGCCGTCAGCAGCAGCCAGCCGGCGATCGTGCGCTGCGGCGGTTCGTGATCGTGGTGATGATGGTGGTGATCGTGGCCATGGTCATGGCCGTGGCCGTGATCATGTCCGTGATCGCCATGCGGATGCTCATGCAGGCGGCCGGTGATGCCGGCCCACAGGCGCCAGAATCCCACCAGCAGGATCAGCGTGTAGGAGACGATCTCGACGTTGCGCACCTCGCGCATCGCGCCCAGCAGGCCGACGGTCGAGGACAGCTTCAGCGCCCCGGCCAGCAGGAGCGCCGCCAGCGTGTGGGTGAAGGCGATCCAGCCGCCGGCGAAGATGCCCTCGATCCAGGCGCGCGGGCGGCTGCTGTCGAGGAAATAGGCTACCACCACGGCCTTGCCGTGACCTGGTCCCAGCGTGTGCACGACGCCGTAGCCGAAACAGACGGTGACGAGGGTCCACAGAGCCAGGGAGCCTGTCCCCGACTGCACGTCGCGCAGCGAGGTCGACAGGACCTGGTTGATGCGCCGCTGATAGTCGGCCGAGTAGCGCGCCAGTTCGGCAACGCTGTCGCTGAAGACCAGCGCGCCGGCCAGCGCGAGAAGCAGGAGGAGCCCGATCCACAGGAAAGGCGACCGCAGGGCGGAGGTTCTCACGGAAGTTGGCATGTCACCACGTCGGCGAAGAAGGGATAGCCGCGCACGAACTCGGCCTTGTGTGTCGGATGCTTGCCCAGGGTGCAGCCGACGGGGATCGAAGCCTTGTCGACTTCGATGCGGATGAAGTCGTCGGGATCGTAGGTGGCGATCGACACGAGCTTGGACGGCTGGGGCAGCGCGAAGCGCATGACGTAGACGAGATTGCGCGGCCCCTGCTTGCGCGGCGCCCCCGGCGCATCGGCTCGCTTGTTGGGCGGCATCGGCATGCCGGCGTTGTCGCCGGCGTTACGGTCCCATTCCGGCGGGATGAAGCTCGCTGGATCGTCGATACGGGCGGAGAATTGCGGCGCCTTGGGCGGCCGGAAATCCTTGGCCCCGGTATTGAGCCAGCTGAGATACCCGTACTTGCCGAGTTCGGGCATCATCTCGCTCTCGAGCAGCTTGGTTTCACGCGGTGAGAACTTGCCGTTCTTGTCCTCGTCGATCAGCGGGATCTCGACCTCGCTGGAATAGGGATCGAACCGCCACTCGATTTCGACATGGGTGTATTTCCCGTCCTTGGCGACCATGCGCACGACCTGCTGCACGACCATGTGCGGATGGGCGAGCGCCGGAGCCGGCGCGAGCAGCGCAAGGGCGGCCAGGACCGGGGTAAGGAGGCGCCTCACGCGCCCTCCTGATGCGGCACGGCGCGCGGCTTGCCCTCGTCGTCGATCGCCACGAAGACGAAGGTGCCGTGGGTCACACGCAGATCGGTTTCCTCATGGCGGCGCTGCACGACGGTCTCGAGCCCGATGGTGATCGACGTCCGGCCGACCTTCACGACTTCCCCATAGATCGACACCATGTCTCCCACCTTGATTGGCTGGACGAAGGTCATGGCCGTGATCGCAACCGTGGCCACCCGCCCCTTCGCCACCCGGGCCGCGAGCGATCCGCCCGCGATATCCATCTGGCTCAGCACCCAGCCGCCGAAAATGTCGCCATTTCCGTTCATGTCGGCGGGTTGCGGGACAGTCCTTACGATCGGATCGCGGCGACTTTCGGACATCCATTCCTCACCGGATGTGGTTGCTTTCACGCGGTTTTGCTACCATACCCATGCCGGACCGGCCACCCAGCGATCCCCTCGCGCGGCCGCGGAAAGACAAGAAGCAGGCATGGCACGAAACGGCGATCTGTTCGATCGGTCTGGCGGCGGCAAGCGTGCCGCGGGGCCGAAGGAAAATTCCTACACGGCGAGTGACATCGAGGTGCTGGAGGGGCTGGAGCCCGTCCGCAAGCGCCCCGGCATGTATATCGGCGGCACCGATGAACGGGCCATGCATCATCTCGTGGCCGAGATCCTGGACAATTCCATGGACGAGGCCGTCGCCGGTCATGCCGACACGATCTGGCTGGAGATGCTGCCGGACAATTACGTCGCCATCCGCGACAATGGCCGCGGCATGCCGGTCGATCCGCACCCGAAGTTCAAGAACAAGTCGGCGCTGGAGGTGATCCTCACCACGCTGCACGCGGGCGGCAAGTTCAATAGCAAGGTCTACGCCACCTCGGGCGGCCTTCACGGAGTCGGCGCCTCGGTCGTGAACGCGTTGTCGGACGACCTCGTCGTGGAGGTCGCCCGCGACCGCCAGGCCTGGACGCAGAGCTTCTCGCGCGGGCTCCCGGTCTCGAAGTTGAAGCCGGCGGGCCCGGCCCCCAACCGGCGCGGCACGATCGTCACCTTCCATCCCGATCCCGAGATCTTCGGCAAGCAGCAGTTCGTTCCCGAGCGCCTCTACCGCATGGTGCGCTCCAAGGCCTACCTGTTCCGCGGCGTCGAGATCCGCTGGAAATGCGACAAGTCGCTGCTCAAGAACACCGCGATTCCTGAGGAAGAGACGTTCCACTTCCCCAACGGGCTGAAGGACTACATCACGTCCGAGATCGGCCAGCGGCCGACCGTCGTGCCGGAACCCTTCGCCGGCGAGGCCAAGAGCGACGGCAACGGCAAGGTCGAGTGGGCCGTCTGGTGGCCGAACGACGAGGAAGGCTTCGTCCGTTCCTACTGCAACACCGTGCCGACCTCCGACGGTGGAACGCACGAATCAGGCTTCCGCAGCGCGCTGGTGCGCGGCCTCAAGCGCTATGCCGAGCTCACCGGCAACCGCAAGGGCTCGGTCATCACGGCCGACGACGTGATCGACGGCTCCGCCGCCCTTGTCTCGGTGTTCATCGAGCAACCGCAGTTCCAGGGCCAGACCAAGGAAAAACTGGTCAGCGTGGAGGCTACGAAGCTCGTCGAGACGATCGTCGGCGACAATTTCGAGCACTGGCTGATCGGCGACAAGGAAGCCGGCAACGTCCTGCTGGAGCATGTCGTCGCCAAGGCTGAGGAGCGGCTGCGCCGCCGCCAGGATCGCGAGCAGCAGCGCAAGACGGCCACGCGCAAGCTGCGCCTGCCGGGCAAACTCGCCGACTGTTCGAGTTCGGCCTCGATCGGCACCGAGATCTTCCTGGTCGAGGGCGATTCGGCCGGCGGCTCGGCCAAGGCGGCGCGCAACCGCGAGACCCAGGCCATCCTGCCGCTGCGCGGCAAGATCCTGAACGTCGCCAGCGCCACGTCCGAAAAGATGCGCGAGAACCAGGAGATCCAGGACCTCATCCAGGCGCTGGGCTGCGGCGCGGGCGCCCACTACAACGATGACCGCCTGCGCTACGAGCGGGTGATCATCATGACCGACGCCGACGTGGACGGCGCGCACATCGCCTCGCTGCTGATGACGTTCTTCTATCGCGAGATGCCGAAACTGATCGAGAACGGCCATCTGTTCCTCGCCCAGCCGCCCCTCTATCGCATCAGCAAGGGCGGCCGCACCGAATACGCCCAGGACGACGCCCAGAAGGACGAGCTGGTCCGCACGGTGTTCAACGGCAAGGCCGACATCACCCGCTTCAAGGGGCTGGGCGAGATGCAGTCGGTCCATCTGCGGGAGACCACGATGGATCCGGCCAAGCGCGTCCTGCTGAAGGTCGACGTACCGTTGATCACGGGCGCCGAGCCGGACGCCCGAGTCGAGGAAATGCGCACCCGGACCCTCGTCGAGGATCTGATGGGTCGCAAGCCGGAGAAGCGCTACGCCTTTATCCAGGAGAACGCCCGGTTCGCCCGCGACTTGGACGTCTGAGGCTGGCCACCGCAGGATCGCGGATCGCGCGCAGAAATGTGACATCCCCGGAGCCATGTCCGGAGCCTATAGTAGGCAAACAAACTGCGGAGGAGTTTGCCCAATGCGTTTCAGGTCCCGGATTGCCGCCGCACTGCTGGCGGTCGCGGCCCTACCGGCCGCGGCCTACGCCGCCGTCATCGGCGGCACCTACTATGCGGTTCAGTATGATTACCGCGAGTTCTTTGCCGCCACCGACGGCAAGAACTTCCAGGTCGTGATTCATGGCAATCCCTTCCCCGGCACGGATCCGGCGGTGGTGGCGCGCGACCTGCTGCCGATGATGCAGGCCGCCAAGCCAATGCCGCGGCTCACCTTCACCTACGAGACGCCGGCCGAGAAGCCGCGGCCCGACTATCGCCTGATGCTGGTCTTCGATCCGGCGAACGATCTGAACAGCGACTCGGTCTGCAAGGGCACCGTCCGCTTCAAGCCGGGCAAGCCTGGCGTCTTCAACGTCTATGCCATCTACTGCCGCAATGACATGACGATGTCGGAGACGACTGCGTGGACCCCCGCGAACGGCCCGACCGATCCGCGGATCGGTGAGCTGTTCCGCGAACTATTCATGGTTGTCTTCTCCGATTCGCCATCCCTGCGCCCGAACCAGGGTGGCGGCATGGGCCGCGACTAGCGGTCCGGGGGGCGCCCAAGCGCTCCACAGGGAACATCTGCTAACCAGACGGCAATGGCCGTCTGGTATTCCCTCCTTGATCTCGCCCTCTCCCGTCTCGACGCGGAGGCCGCCCACGGCCTTGCGATTCGTGCGCTGAAGACCGGCCTTCTGCCGGGCGACCGGCGCGCCGATGCCGCCTCCCTGGCCACGAAAGTCTGGGGACGTTCACTGCCCAACCCGATCGGCCTGGCCGCCGGCTTCGACAAGAACGCCGAGGTGGCCGACGCCATGCTGGCCCAGGGGTTCGGGCTGGTCGAGATCGGCAGCGTCACGCCCCGGCCGCAGGAGGGCAATCCGCGGCCCCGACTGTTCCGCCTGCCGCAGGATCGCGGGGTCATCAACCGCATGGGCTTCCCCGGCCACGGGCTGGACGCCGCCCGCTCCCGCCTCGCCGCCCGTCCGCGCCGTGGCTTCGTCGGCGTCAATATCGGCGCCAACAAGGACAGCGTCGATCGCGCTGCCGACTATGTGACGGGCTGCGTGGCGCTGGCACCCTATGCCGACTACCTCGTCTGCAACGTCTCCTCGCCCAATACCCCAGGGCTGCGCACCCTTCAGGGCCGGACTGAACTCGCGAGCCTGCTCAAGCGCGTTCAGGACGCGATCGCGGCAAAGCCCGTGCCGCTGGTGGTCAAGATCGCGCCGGACGCGACCGACGACGATCTCGACGACATCGTCTTCGTCTGCCGCGACCTTCGGCTCGACGGCATCATCATCGGCAACACCACCCTTTCTCGGCCGCCCTCGCTACGGTCCGAGCGCCGCGGCGAGACTGGTGGCCTTTCCGGTGCCCCGCTGACGGCCCTGTCGACCGAAGTGCTGCGCAAGACCGCCCGGCGCGTCGAACGACAGTTCCCGCTGATCGGCTGCGGCGGTGTGGGTTCGGGCGCCGACGCCTATGCCAAGATCCGTGCCGGCGCCACGCTGGTCCAGCTCTATTCGGCCATGGTCTACGAAGGCCCGCCGCTCATTCGGCGGATCAAGGACGAACTGTCGGTGTTGCTGGCACGGGACGGCTTCAAGTCGGTTGCGGACGCCGTCGGAGCCGATTTGCGCGGCTGATCAAAGGTCCCTCGCTTGCGCTCGGGATGACAGCGATTTTTGGAGTTGGCGCACTGCGTCCAGTCCACCACCGTTGTCATCCCGAGCGTAGCCGAGGGACCTTTTCCTTTCCCCCTCCTGCATCGCGAAAATCTAAGCCGCAGACGCGGGAGTTTTGAGGCCATACACTCTCCCCGAGGGAGAAGAATAATCGTGCCGCTCTGGATACCGATCACCGTCGCTGCCGCCCTGTGCCAGAACGTCCGCACGACGATGCAGCAGAAGATCCGCGGCATCCTTAGCGTCGATGGCGCCAACTTTGTGCGCTACCTCTACGGTGCGCCCCTGGCGCTCGGCATGCTGGCCTTTCTGGTGTTCGTGACTGGCCGGCAGGTACCGTCGATCTCGCTGCATTTCCTCGCTCTGGTGACCATCGCCGGCGTGGCGCAAATCGTGGCCACGTCGCTGATGATCCACGCCTTCTCGCTGCGCAACTTCGCGGTCGGCACGGTCTATTCCAAGACCGAGACGGTGTTCGTCGCCCTCTTCGCTACCTTCATCGCCGGCGAGCCGCTGAAGCTCGGCGCCTGGGCCGGCATTCTGGTCTGCCTGGGCGGCGTCGCCATCCTGAGCGTGCGGGGAAAGTTCTCCGACGTGCGCGGCGTGCTGGCAGACCTCACGCACAAGGGGGCGATGTATGGCATCCTCTCGGGCGCGATCTTCGCCATCGCCGCCGGCACGATCCGCGAGGCGTCGAAGCTGCTGCCCGAGGGCGATTTCATGGTGCGCGGCATCACCGTGCTCGCCTGCATGAACACCATCCAGGTCATCTTGATGGCGATCTACCTCGCTCGGCGTGACCGGCCGCAGCTTTCCAAGGTCTGGTTCAACTGGCGATCTTCCATCTGGGTCGGCATCTTCAGCGTCCTGGGCTCGGCCGGCTGGGCGCTCGCCATGACGCTCGAAAATGCCGCCCTCGTCCGCGCGGTCGGCCAGATCGAGTTGGTCTTCACCTTCATCTCCTCCCGCCTCATCCTCAAGGAGCGGCCGTCCCTCGGCGAGTGGATCGGCAGCATCCTGGTGGTCGGCGGGGTCGTCCTCATCCTCGCAACCCGGTGACCCCATGACAGACATGACAAGGCCGCTCGACGGCCTGCGCATCCTCGATTTCTCGACCACCATCGCTGGCCCGCACTGCAGCCGCTTGCTCGCCGACATGGGCGCCGATGTGGTGAAGGTGGAATCGCCGGAAGGCGACCTGATGCGCTCGCGGCCGGTGCAGCGCGACGGCTTCAGCACGATGTTCGGCCAGCTCAATGCCGGCAAGAAGTCGATCGTGCTCGATCTCAAGAAGCCGGAAGCGGTCACCGCGATCAAGAAACTGGCCACCACGGTCGACATCCTGGTCGAGAACTACCGGCCCGGCGTCATGAAGCGGCTGGGGCTCGACTATGCCGAACTGTCCAGGGTCAATCCGCGCCTGATCTATTGTGCGATCTCGGGCTACGGCCAGACCGGACCGGGCGCGGGCCGTCCCGCCTACGCGCCGGTCATCCATGCCTCGACCGGCTACGACATGGCGCATCTCTTCTACCAGCAGGGCCGCCAGCGGCCCGACAATTGCGGCATCTTCGTCGCCGACTATGCGAGCGGCGCCTACGCGATGGGCGCGATCCTCGCGGCGGTCCACCAGCGCCATGCGACCGGCAAGGGCCAGATGGTCGACGTCTCGATGTTCGAAACCCTGGTCGGCATGCTGCTGGGCGAGGTCAACCGCGCGCAGTTCGATTTCGAGATGCCGTCGCGGCCGATGTACGGCCCGATCGAGGCCGGCGACGGGTACGTGATGCTGGCGACCGCGAGCGAGAAGACCTTCCAGGACATGGCGACCGCGGCCGGCCGGCGCGACTGGCTAACCGATCCGCGTTTCGAGAAATACCAGGACCGCCGCATGAACTGGGGGTTGCTGGTCGACGAGCTCGAGGAATGGTCCAAGAAGATGAGCGTCAAGGAGGTCGTCGCGGCGCTGGAGAAGCAGGGTGTCCCCTGCTCGCCCTATGTCACAGTCACCGAGGCGCTGCAGGACCCGCAGGTAGAGCATCGCGGCTCCCTCTGCACCATCGAGGATGGCGGCGGCACCTACCAGTCGCCCGCACCGCCCTTCCGCTTCTCGGGCTCACCGCTGCAGAGCGGCCCCAAGGTCGCTGCACTGGGCGAAGACACAAAGCAAGTGCTGGCGCAGGCCGGCCTGACCCAATCCGAAATCGAGGCCCTCGTAAAATGATCGATCCGCGTACCCCCATCCTGGTCGGCGCCGGCCAGATCACCGACACGGTCGGCAAGCCGTCGAGCGAGCGTTCGCGGGTAGCCTTCTGCGCCGAGGCCGCGAACGCCGCGCTAGAGGACACGAAGGCGGCCATCGGCGGCCATGCGCTCGGCCACATGGTCGACGCCATCGCTGTGATGGAGTTCTTCAGCGACATCAGCCCGCGCTTCGCTTCGCCCTACGGGCGTTCGAGCAATCCGCCGCAGAGCGTCGCCAACCGCCTGCACGCCGATCCGAAGCAGCGTCTGTACACCCACTCGGGCGGCAACATGCCCCAGTACCTGGTGAACAAGTTCGCCGAGCAGATCGCCAACGGCGAAACCGAGCTGGCGCTGATCTGCGGCGCGGAGCTGCTGCGCAGCACGCAGAATGCCCGCCGCGCCAACATGAAGATCGACTGGAACGAGGATCCAGGCGGCGGTGAGCCCACGCGCATCGGCGATCCGCGCTTCGGCTTCAGCGAGGAGGAAGCGCGCCACGAGCTGCGCGCCGCCATCCATTTCTACCCGCTGCTGGAAAACGCCATCCGCGGCGGGCTGAAGCGCGACGTCGACAGCCACATGAAGGCGATGGGCCGCCTGTTCGAGCGCCTCGCCGCCGTGGCCAGGGACAATCCGCTGGCGACCCGCCGCGAGGGCTACAGCGCCGAGGCGCTGTCGACGATCTCGCCCGACAATCGCTGGATCTGCTTCCCCTATCCGCGCCTGATGAACGCCAATGCGATCATCGATCAGGCGGCGGCCGTCTTCGTCACCTCGGTCGAGAAGGCGCGCGAGTGGGGCATTCCGCAGGATCGCTGGGTGTTCCTGCACGGCTGCGCCGACGGCACCGACACCTGGGTCGTGTCGGAGCGCGAGAAGCTCGACTCCTCCCCCGCGATCCGTGGCTGCGCGCGCATCGCCCTCGACATGGCGGGCAAGAAGGTCTCCGACGTTCACGCCTTCGATCTCTACAGCTGCTTCCCCTCGGCCGTCGAAGTCGCGATGAAGGAGATCGGCATCGCCGAGGACGATCCGCGGCCGATCAGCGTGACCGGCGGGCTGCCGTTCTTCGGCGGTCCTGGCAACAACTACGTCACCCACTCGATCGCCGAGATGATGAACGTGGTGCGCGCCAGGCCCGGCTCCTTCGGCATGGTGACGGCCAACGGCAACTACCTCACCAAGCACTCGGCCGGCCTCTATTCCACCGAGCCGACCAAGGGCGCGTGGAAGCGCGAGGATCCGAAGAAGTTCCAGGCCGAGCTCGACGCGCTCCCCAGGCGCCATGTCGAGACCAGGCCCACGGGCACCGGTACGATCGAGACCTACTGCGTCACCTACGGCAAGGATGCGCCCGAACGTGGGTACATCCTGGGCCGCCTCGACAGCACCGGAGACCGCTTCGTCGCCATGACGCCGGACGATCCTGCCCTCGTGGCCGACATGCTGACGCACGAGCAGCTCGGGCGTAAGGTCTCGGTCTCCGAATCGGGCGGCCGCAACGTCTTCCGCCCTGTCTGAGGCCGTCGCAAATGATTCAGGGGTCCTTCGCTTCGTTAAGATGAGGAAACCATGCCGAATGTGCTCAGTGCGGCGCAGACCGCGGAGTTCAACGAGAAAGGCTTCACCTATGCGCGCGGCCTGTTCGCGCCGGACGAGGTGAAGCTGCTGACCCGCGCCATGGAGGAAGACCCGGCCGTGCGTGACAGCATCCTCGACCGTCGCGATGGCGAGGGCCGCTCGACGCGCATCGCGCTCTGGAACCGGGCCGGCGACAGCGTTTACGGTCTCGCCGCCCGCGTGCGGCGCATGGTCGACACGTCTGCGGCGCTGCTGGGCGGGCCCGTCTATCACTACCAGTCGAAGCTGACGGCCAAGGAGCCGGAGGTCGGCGGCGCCTGGGAATGGCACCAGGATTACGGTTACTGGTACTATAATGGTTGTCTACGCCCCGACATGCTCTCGATCATGATCGGCCTCGACCGCACCAATCGCGAGAATGGCTGCCTGCAGATCGCCACCGGCTCGCATAAGCTGGGGCGCATCGATCACACGCCGCTGTCGCCGACCCAGAACGAGGTCGACCCCAAGCGCATGCCGCATATCGTCGAGAAGTGTCCGATCGAGTATTGCGAGCTGGAGGCCGGCGACGCGCTGATCTTCCATTGCAACGCGATCCACCGCTCGGACGCCAACCGCTCGTCCAACCGGCGCTGGACCCTGCTGATCTGCTACAACCGGGTCGACAACGACACCTTCACCAAGATCGACGATCGCTACTACGTGCCGCTGGAGCCGGTCGACGACGACGCGATCCGCCGGGCCGGCCTGCGCTTCGCCCGCGGCGACGGGCAGGAACATTTCGCCAGCAAGCCCTACGTCCCGGATTTGCGGAAGGCGTCGTAGAGGCTATGCCGGGTCCCAGACTGATCGAGATCCTGCTGAAGCAGCGGGAGGCCCAGCTCAAGGACGGCGCGCCGACTGCCGAGCAGCGCATCGACCGGCTCAACCGCTGCATCGGTCTGCTGGTCGACCGGCGGCGCGACATCGAAGCGGCTCTCACCGCCGATTTCGGCGCCCGCTCGCCGACCGTGACCGCCTTCGCCGACGTCGCGAGTTCCATCGGTCCGCTGAAGCATGCGCGCGACCATTTGCGGAGCTGGATGAAGACCGAACGGCGCCGCACGACGCCGCGCATCCTCGGGTTCCTGGGCGCGCGGGCGGAAATCCGCCACCAACCCAAGGGCGTGGTCGGCGTGATCAGCCCGTGGAACTTCCCGGTCAACCTCACCTTCGCACCGCTCGCCGGAGTCCTGGCCGCCGGCAACCGGGCCATGATCAAGCCGTCCGAGACGACGCCGGCTACGTCCGAGTTGCTGAAGCAGATGTTTGCCAGCGCCTTCGACGAAAGCGAGATCGCCGTCGTTACCGGCGGGCCGGAGGTCGGGCAGGCCTTCTCGTCCCTGCCCTTCGACCATCTCGTCTTCACCGGCGCGACCGCGATCGGCCGCCATGTGATGCGGGCAGCCGCGGAGAACCTCGTCCCAGTGACGCTGGAGCTCGGCGGCAAGAGCCCCGTCGTCATCGGGCGCTCGGCCGACGTGTCCGTGGCGGCGGCGCGGATCATGAACGGCAAGACGCTCAATGCCGGGCAGATCTGCCTGGCACCCGACTATGTGCTGGCGCCGGCCGACCGCCTCCCCGACTTCGTCGCCGCGGCGAAGAAGTCCGTCGGGCAGATGTTCCCGAGCATCCGCGAGACCCCGGACTACACCGCCATCGTCACTGACCGCCACTATGCGCGCCTGATGGACTATCTCGAGGATGCGCGGGCGAAGGGCGCTGAGGTCGTTGAGATCAACCCGGGCGCTGAGGACCTGCGCCAGCAGCCGCATCGCCGCATCGCACCGACCCTGATCCTCAATCCGACCGACGAGATGAAGGTCATGCAAGAGGAGATCTTCGGGCCGCTGCTGCCGGTTAAGGCCTATGGCGACGTTCAGGAGGCCATCGACTACATCAACGGCCACGACCGACCACTTGGTCTGTACTATTTCGGCAGCGACGCGGCGGAGCGCGACCGGGTCCTCGACACAACGACGTCGGGCGGCGTCACGGTGAATGACGTCGTGATGCACGTCGCCCAGGAGGAGCTGCCGTTCGGCGGCATCGGTCCAGCCGGCATGGGCGCCTATCACGGCCATGACGGCTTCCGCGAGTTCAGCCACCGCAAGTCGATCTACCACCAGATCAAGTGGGACCTGGCGCCATTGCGCATGCTGCGCCCGCCCTATGGCGCGGGGCTGCGGAAGTACCTGGGAATGCAGATCAAGCGCTGAAAGCGAAAGGTCCCTCGCTTACGCTCGGGATGACAACGGTGTTGTGATAGCGGCTTCGAGCAGGCGCACGGAGTCAGCACCAACAAAATTGTCATCCCGAGCGTAAGCGAGGGACCTTTAAGTTCAGGCCGCTTTGATATTCGAGCGCTTGATGTGGTCGAGATTGGCGCCCTCGATGCGCACCAGCCTGGTCAAACCATCCCGCTTCGGCGAGTGAACGACACCGACGTCGTAGAAATGGCTGTCGCCTGGCTTCAAAACATAGGTCTTGGCCGGCTCGACCAGCGTCGGCTCATCGCCCTCGCCCTTCTTGACGATCCGCCAGTCCGTCATCTCGGTATCGCCGGTCGCCAGCCCGTAGATCGCCCAGCTGGAGCCGTGATCGTGCGGCCCACCATGCGCGGCCGTCTCGTAGACGTGTCCGCAGATGCAGAAACCCAGCTCCGGATCTTCGTACAGGACCTTGCGCGGACGGCACTGGTCGGCGGTCAGGTGCTTGGCGACAAACGCCTCGTCGAGCAGCACCTTCGACACCAGCTTGCAGACTTCCTGCTTACCCGCGGGCCCCGAATCGGCCTTGAGGGCTTGGCGAATGTCGGTGCTCAACTGCTCGAGAGTGTAGGTCATTCCTTGCCTCCATCAGAATGTCCATATTCGCACGGTGGATACTGGAGATCACCCCTTCACCACCGGCGGCAACCGCTCTGCGAGCCCGGCGCGCCCGCTAGACGCCCAACCTCTCCAGCGCCGCGCTGAGGCGTGCCCCGGTCTGCTCGGCCTGAGCCCGGCGCTCGCGCTGTTCCTAGACGACCTCTTCGGGCGCGCGCGCGACGAAAGCGGCGTTGGCGAGCTTTGCGTCGATCTTGCCGACCTCGTCGGCGAGCTTCTTGATCTCCTTCTGAAGGCGCGCACTTTCGG
>JAGNNA010000076.1 GCA_017990895.1 Reyranella sp. | reverse complement strand
CGCGCCCGGCCAGCTTGATCGAGCCGGACACGATGCGCCCGGGTGGATCCGGGATCAGCCGCCTCAGCGAGAGCGCGGTCATGCTCTTGCCGCAGCCGGATTCACCGACGATGGCCAGGGTTTCGCCGGCGGCGACCTCGAAGTCGACGCCGTCGACCGCCTTGACGATTCCCTGGCGCGTGTAGAACCACGTGCCGAGATCAGACACTTCCAGAAGAGAACTCATGTACGCTGTCTCGGGTCCAGGATGTCGCGCAGGGCATCGCCCAGCAGGTTGGTGCCGAACACCGTGAGGCTGATGGCGACACCGGGGAAGATCACGAGCCACGGAGCGGTGCGGACATACTCCGCCGCCGATTCCGACAGCATGCGGCCCCATGACGGATAGGGCTCCGGGATGCCGAGGCCCAGGAAGGAGAGCGACGCCTCGGTCAGGATCGCCGAACCGAGCTGGGCCGTGCCGAGCACGATCAGCGGCGCCAGCGTGTTGGGCAGGACATGCCGGATGGCGATTCGCATCTCGCCCATACCGATGGCGCGGGCCGCCTCGACGAAGGGCTGCTCGCGCAGCGACAGGGTGCTCGACCGCACGACACGCGCCACGCTGGGCACCAGCGGGATCGCGATCGCGATGATCGTGTTCTCGAGCGACGGCCCCAGCGACGCGGCCATGACCAGCGCCATCACCAGCAGCGGCAGCGACTGCATGATGTCCATCAGGCGCTGGGTCGCGAGATCGAGCCAGCCGCCGATGAAGCCGGACAGCAGGCCGATCAACACGCCCAGGACGCCGCCCAGCAGGGTGGCGCCGACGGCGACGGCGAGTGAGATGCGCGCGCCATAGACGATGCGGCTGAACATGTCGCGGCCCATGAAGTCCGCGCCCAGCCAGTAGGTTCCACCTGGCGTAGCCAGGGAGGCGCGCGAGTTCGTCGACAGCGGATCGTGCGGTGCAATGACTGGGGCGAACAGCGCCGTCAGCACGAAGAGCAGCACGAGGACCGCTCCCACCGCGCCCAGCGGATAGCGCCGGGCAAGGAAGCCGGCCTGGCTCCAGAAGCCCGATACGTTGGCGCCGGCCTTGGCCAGCGCGGCATCATGGTCGATGACAGCCATGGGTGCCCTCAGTCCGCGTACTTGATGCGAGGGTCGAGTGCCATATAGGCCATGTCGACCAGGAAATTGACGACGACCACGCAGAAGGCGATCAGCATCACCAGGTTCTGCACGATCGGGTAGTCGCGCCACAGAATGGCCTCGACGAGGAAGCGTGCGACGCCCGGGATGTTGAACACCGTCTCGGTCACGATCAGGCCGCCGACGAGGAACGCCGCCTCGATGCCGATGATGGTGACGACCGGCAGCAGCGCGTTGCGAAGCGCATGCACGTAGTTGACCGTGGTCTGCGACGCGCCCTTGGAGCGCGCCGTGCGGATATAATCCTGTCGCAGCACCTCGAGCATGGACGATCGCGTGAGGCGCATGATCAGGGCCGAACTCCGGAATCCGACGGCCGCCGCCGGGATGCTGAGCAACAGCATCTCGTCGATGAAACTTCGCGGCTCGTTGGTATAGATCGGGATCATGCCGAACCACTGGACAGACGCCATGAGGATCAGCAGGCCGAGCCAGAAGGAAGGCAGCGACAGGCCGCTCAGGCTGATGATGCGCAGCAGATAGTCGATCGTCGAATTCTGCCGGACCGCGCTGATGACGCCGAGCGGCACGCCGAGGATGACCGAGAAGAACAGCGCCAGGCCCGCCAGCTTGGCGCTGATCGGGATGCGCGGCGCGATCTCCTCCAGGGCCGGCCGCTCCGACACGTAAGCGAAGCCCAGGTCGCCGCGGAAGAGACCGCCTATCCATTGCAGGTACTGGTCGAAGATCGGACGGTCGAGGCCAAGCTCGGCCGCGATCTTGGCCTTCTCCTTGGGATCGGCGATGCCCGCCGAATCCACAAGAATGTCGGCAATGTTGCCGGGCACCAGGCGCAGCATGACGAAGATGAGCACCGACATCCCGAAGAGAGTCAGAACCATCAACAGTACGCGGCGGGTAAGATACGCTCCCATCCTCGTCGTGCCTCCTTACGCCTAGGCGTTACTTGTCGAGCCAGACGTCTTCGAGACGCCAGCCGTTGTAGATGCTGTTGTGCTGCAGGACGAGGTTCTTCACGGCCGGTGCCCAGCAGGTGTTCGCGACGCCATGCGTGATCGGCGGACGGGCCGCGTCCTTCAGCAAGGCCTGCTCGATCTTCGTCACCATGGCCTTGCGCTTGTTCACGTCGGTCATGGCCGACTGCTCGTCGATCATCTTGTCGATCT
Organism: Reyranella sp.; assembly: GCA_017990895.1. Taxonomy (GTDB): domain Bacteria; phylum Pseudomonadota; class Alphaproteobacteria; order Reyranellales; family Reyranellaceae; genus Reyranella. Next base: position 13,951 of record JAGNNA010000076.1, on the reverse strand, counting down.
CGGGGTTCTTGTAAGCCGTGTAGTTGCGATCCGACGTGCTGTAGAAATTCTCGTAGAATACGCCGTCCGGATCGTCGAGGCCGGCGCCCGTCAGGTTCATTCCGACCTGATAGTTCTTCTGCTGGATCTTGTTGTACCAGATCGTGGTGTCGATCGGGTCCAGTTCCGCGTCGATGTAGATCTGCTTGAGCTGGTCGATCAGGATGACGGCCGGGTCGCGGTAGATGGCGATGTTGCGGGTCGACACCTTGATCTTGAGCGGCTTGTCAGGGCCGTAGCCCAGTTCCTTCATGATCCCGCGCGCGACTTCGCGGTTCTTCTCGATGTCCGGCCCGAAGCCGGGAAGCTTCTGCAGGTCGTCCTGCGTCATGCCCCAGACACCAGCCGGCGGGGGCAGCATCGTCGCACCGCGCAGGTCATTGCCCTGGGTAAGGATGTCGCTGAACGGCGTGCGGTCGAGCGAATAGACGAGCGCCTCGCGCAGCCTGGGATTGTCGAACGGCGGGGAGTCGCGGTTGACCAGCAGGTTGCTGTGGACGTTGGTCGGCCGCGCCTCGCAGACCGCATCCTTCTTCTGGTCCTTCACGTCCTTCAGCAGAGGGAAGGTGATGTCGGAATCGAAAGTGAGATCGTACTCGCCGGCGACGAAGCCCAGCACGCGGGTGCTGCGGTTCGGCACGATCTTGAACTCGAGGGCGTCGAGATAGGGCCGCCCCTTCTTCCAGTAGTCGGGATTGCGCACCAGCTTGATGGCCTCGTTGCGCTTGAACTCCGCGACCTTGAACGGGCCGGTGCCGATCGGCTTGGAGCGCATCGTGCGCGAGTCGACGTGACACGGATAGACCGGCGAATAGCCGGCGGCCAGCATCGACAGGAACGACGGCTGCTCGCGCTCCAGGGTGAAGGTCACCTCGTTGTCGCCGTTGGTCGTGACCTCCTTCAGGTTCTTGTACCAGACCTTGCGCGGGTTCTTGCGGATGATCTCCTGCTTCTCGTCACCGCGCAGCGCGTCCCACGTGCACTTGACGTCCTTGGACGAGAACGGCTTGCCGTCATGCCACTTGACGCCGCTGCGCAGCTTGAAGGTCAACTTCGTCTTGTTGTCGTTCCACGACCAGCTCTCGGCGAGTTCGGGCACGATCTTGTCGGGGCTGTTGATCTTCTCCTTCGGGTCGAAGAGCACCAGATTGTTGAAGACCGACATGAACGGCATGTTCACCGAGATGGTCGCTTCCTCATGGATCGAAGCACTCGGTGGATTGTCACGATGGGATACGCGGAGTGTCCCGCCCTGCTTCTGCGCGAAGGCGGGAGCGGATAAGGCGACGGCGGCAGCGAGGCCGCCGGCAATGATTGCCAGGCGATTTCTCATTTTCATCCTCCCAGAGGCACGCTCATTGGCGTGTTCGTTCTTCCCCGTTGGTCGCAGGCTATCACATCGTGTGAGATGGCCAAGCCTTAAAGCGACGGACCTTTAAGTTCTATCTGGTTTCCTTCCGGATCATGGAAATAGACCGACGGTCCGGTGCCTTCCGCACCGTAACGCTGAACCGTTTCGCCGACCGATACCCCGAGCGGCGCGAGCCGCATGACGATGGCGTCACGATCGAATTGCTCAATCCGGAAGCACAAATGATCCATGTTTCGTGACGTCACCCGCGCATCATTGGCAATGAGGTCGAGCATCGAAGCGCCCGCTCGCATCTGCACAAGATGGAGCGTGTCGATACGCCGCTCTTCGCGGAAGCCCAGCGCTTGTTCGTAGAAGCGCACCATGCCGGCCAGGTCGCGCACGCGCAGCACGACATGGTCGATGCGTTCGACTTTGAAGGTCATGGCGAATAACGTCCTCCGATAATAACAAACGAATGGAGGAGAGAATGGCGTTCGCAGTCAATGCCGCCAAGGCGCGCCTGAAGAAGAATGAGCTGTCGATCGGCATCGGCATCCGGCTGGTCCGCAACGTCGACATCGTGAAGGTCATGAAAGCGGCGGGCTTCGACTGGCTATTCATCGACCTTGAGCACGGCTCCATGTCGATCGAGACGGCGTGCGAGATCGCCATCGCGGCACAGGATTCGGGCATCGCCCCGATCGTGCGCGTGCCGTATGGCGAACTCACCATGGCGACAAGGGTGCTCGATGGCGGTGCGCTGGGCATCGTCGTCCCGCATGTCGATACACCGGAGGAGGCGAAGGAGATCGCCGACAAGCTGCGCTATCCACCGCGCGGCCATCGCTCGGTGGGCGGCGGCCAGGCGCAGTTCGACTATGAGCCAATGCCGCTCGGCGAGATGACGACCAAGTCGGACGAGAACACCTTGATCGTGGTGATGATCGAGACGCCCAAGGCGGTCGAGAATGCCGAGGCGATCGCTGCGGTCCCGGGCATCGACTGCCTGCTCGTGGGCTCGAGCGACCTGTCGATGGAGATGGGCATTCCGGGCGACACCGGCAATCCGAAGGTTCAGGCCGCGGTCGACAAGGTCATTGCCGCCTGCCGCAAGCACGGCAAGTGGCCGGGCATGGGCGGCGCCTATACCGAGGAGCTGCTCAAGCTCTACACCGACAAGGGCATGAAGTTCCTGCTGTCCGGCAACGACCTGCCGATGCTGACGGGCGCCGCGCGTGCGCACCAGGCCAAGGTGCGCGCGTTCCAGAAATGAACTGCTGGGGGGCGCGCCACTCCAGTGGCGCGTCTTTCTCTTAGTTATGAACGCGCCACTGGAGTGGCGCGCCCCCGGCTTCTCAGCGTTTGCCCTCGATCTCGATCTCGACGAGATGCGGCTTGCCGGACTTGAAGGCAGCTTCGATGGCCGCCTTGATGTCGTCGGCTTTGTCGACATAGGTGCCGGCAACGCCCATGCCTCTGGCCAGGTCGGCGAAGCCCATGGTCGGGCCGGTCAGGTCCATGTGCATGTAGGGCTTGTTCGACTTCACGTCGAAGCGTGCGCGATAGGCATCGATATTGTGCTTCAGCACGCGATACTCCCGGTTCGCCAGGATGACGAACACGATCGGCAGCTCGTGATGCGCGGCCGTCCACAGCGCCTGGATCGAATACATCGACGAGCCGTCGCCCGACACGCAGAGGATGGGTCGCTTGGTCTCGGCCACCGCTACGCCGATGGCGCCGGCCAGGCCCTGCCCGATGCCGCCGCCGCGACCGCTGTAATAGTCGCCCGGTCCCTTGAAGGTGAAAGTCTTGAAGAGATCGAGGTTGGCGGTGATCGTTTCGTCGACCACCACGACGTCCTTGGGCGAACCGGCGCGGATTTCCGCCATGGCGCGGGCCATCGAGGTCGGTGTGCGCGCCCAGGCCTTTTCGACACGGGCCTTCTGGGCGGCATCGTCGGCCGCCTTGCGTGCCTTCATCGCCTCGTTGCGCTTCGAAGCCGCTGCCGCGTCGACGCCGGTCAACGCCGCATCGAGCGCCTCCAGCGCCGCGCCGGCATCCGCGACCACGCCGGCATCGAGCGCGAAATTGTAGGCTAGACGCGAGGCGCCCGCCTCGATCTGCAGCACCTTGGTGCCGGCGGCAAAGGGCGAACCCGGGGCGTACCAGACTTCCTCGAAAAAGGGCCCGCCCACCATCAGCACGAGATCGCTGTCGGCCAGTTGCCTGGCGACGCCCAGCGCATCGAAGGCCAAGGTACCGCGATAGGCCGGACGATCGGTCGGGAAGGAGTTCTGCCCGCGCAACCCCTCGAACCAGACCGAGGCCCCCAGCTTCTCGACCAGCTTGACCAGGGTCTTGTCGGCGCCGGCACGGGCGATGTCGTCGCCGGCCACGATGGCCGGGCTCTTCGCGGCCGCCAGGAGCTTCGCCATGGCGGCGATGCCCGCCGGATCGGGGCGGGTCGCGGTGTAGGAATGACCGGGCCTGCCGGCCGCAATGGAGGTCTCCTGCTCCATCACGTCGATCGGTAGCGCCACGAACACGGGACCGGCCGGCGCCTCGTTGGCGATCTTGAAGGCGCGCTGGAGGATCGGGCCCAGCTCGTCGGCGCGCTCGACCTGCACGCTCCACTTGGTGACCGGCGCGGCGATGGCGGCGAGGTCGTGGCCCAGGATGGGATCGCGCAAACGCATGCGCGTGTCCTGCTGGCCGGCCGTCACCACCATCGGCGAGTTGTTCTTCAGCGCGCTGTAGATTGCGCCGATCGCGTTGCCGAGGCCCGGCGCCACGTGGAGATTCACGAAGGCGGTCTTGCCGCTGGCCTGCGCGTAGAAATTGGCCGCGCCGGTCGCAACGCCTTCATGCAGGTGTACGATGTACTGGAGCTGCGGATAGTCGAGCAGGGAATCGAGCAGCGGACTTTCGGTCGTGCCGGGGTTGCCGAAGATCCGGTCGACCCCGTGATTGATCAGCGTTTCCAACAGAACCTGACGTCCGCGCATCCCATGCTCTCCCTTTGACTTTCCTTGCTCCGGATCGGCGATCCTGTTTGGATTGTACCGGCGCCGGAGGCCCCGTGGCATCCGAAGATGACTGGCGCCCGCCGTGCAGTTCCTCCCCGTGATACGACAGGCCGCAGAGCGCGCGGTTCATTCGGCCGGACGGCCCTGCTAAGGAAAAAGGGAGTGGAGGGTCGGAAGCACGGCATGGATGGAATTGTCGAGCGGCATTCGCCGGGCCTGGACGAACTCGAACGAAACGCGCGTCACGACCTCGCGCGATTGAACTATCCGCCGGCCAACTGGGTGCCCGCCAGGACCGGCCCTGATGGCCAGCCCGTCCTCGACGTTCTCATCGTCGGCGCCGGCATGTGCGGCCAGACCGTCGGCTGGGGCCTGCTGCGCGAGGGCATCCGCAACATCCGCGTGATCGAGCGCAACACCCATGGCCACGAAGGCCCGTGGAACACCACGGCGCGCATGCCGATCCTGCGCTCGCCCAAGCACCTCACCGGGCCCGATCTCGGCGTGCCGTCCCTCACCTTCCGCGCCTGGTACGAGGCCCAGCACGGCGCCGAGGGCTGGGAGAAGCTCTACAAGATCCCCCGTCTCGACTGGCTCTCCTACCTTTTGTGGGTGCGCAAGGTCGTCGACCTGAAGGTCGAGAACGGCGTGTCGCTGCTGAAGGTCGAGGGCGCCGGCGATTTCCTGCAGGCGAGCCTGTCGACCGGCGAGACGGTGCTGGCGCGCAAGATCGTGCTTGCAAACGGGCGCGACGGATCGGGCGGCTTCCGCTGGCCATCCTTCCCGTCGTTCGAGCCCGCGGATCTCGCCCGCGCCGGCTGCGTATTCCACACGCTGGAAGAGATTGATTTCGCAAAGCTGAAAGGAAAGCGCCTCGGCATCCTGGGCGTGCTGGCGACCGCGATCGACAATGCCTGCACGGCGCTGGAAGCCGGTGCGCGCGAAGCGATCTGCTACGCGCGGCGGCCGCACTTGCCCCAGGTCAACAAGTCGAAGGGCGCCTCCTTCCCCGGCTTCCAGCGTGGGCAGGGCATGCTGGACGACGACTGGCGCTGGAAGATCTACACCTACATGCTGGCCGCCGGCTCGCCGCCGCCGCACGAATCGGTGCTGCGGGCGCAGAAGCTGCCAGGCTTCGCCTTCCGCTTCGCCGAGCCGTGGCTCGACATGGTGGTCGACGGCGATGGCGTCACGGTGAAGACGGCAAAGGCAAAGGAACGCTTCGATGCGGTCCTGCTCGGCACCGGCTTCGACATCGATCTCGCGCGGCGCCCGGAACTGGAATCGTTCGCCGCCAACGCGACCCTGTGGGGCGACCGACGCACGCCGGCGGAGGCTGCCGCCAACGCCGAGGCGGCCCGCTATCCCTATCTCGGGCCGGGCTTCGAGCTGATCGAGAAGGTGCCGGGCCGCACGCCGCACATGGGCGACATCCACCTATTCAACTGGGGCAGCATCCTGAGCCATGGCGCACTGGCCGGCGACATTCCCGGGCTGTTCGTGGGCGCGACGCGTCTCGTGCAGGCGATCTCGCACGCGTTGTTCCGCGACGACGTCGAGACGCATGCGCAGAACATGTTCGCGCAGGAAGATCCGGAGCTCGCTCCGACCGACTATTTCGTGCCCCGCGACAAGCGGTCCGGCACGCTCTGAGGGAGAGAAACATGCAGGCGGACTATGTCGTCGTCGGCGCGGGATCGGCCGGCTGCACGGTCGCGGCGCGTCTCAGCGAAACCGGCGCCTCGGTGATCCTGCTTGAGGCGGGACCGAGCGACTGGCATCCGATGATCCACATCCCGGCCGGCATCCGCTCGCTCATCCGCAATCCGCTGGTCAACTGGAACTTTACGACCGAGCCGGAAAAGGGTTCGGGCGACCGGCGCATCGAATGGCCACGCGGGCGAACGCTCGGGGGCTCGAGTTCGATCAACGGCATGCTGTACGTGCGCGGGGCGCCAGCCGACTTCGACAATTGGGCGCAGATGGGCTGCCGCGGCTGGAGCTACGACGACGTGCTGCCCTACTTCATGAAGTCAGAGCAGTACGTGCAGGGCGGCGACAAGGAGGTGCGGGGCCAGGACGGGCCGCTCAAGGTCGAGGACTACCGCACCATCCTGCCTCTCACCCATCGCTTCGTCGAAGGCGCGCAGCAGGCCGGCTTGCCATTCAATCCCGACCTCAATGGCAAGACGCGCCACGGCGTCGGCTATTCGCAGATGACGCGGCGCGGCCGCTGGCGCGGCTCGACGGCCCAGACCTATCTCCGCGAGGCGCGCGGCCGGCCCAACCTGCGGGTCGAGACGAACGCCCAGGGCGGCAAGCTGATCTTCGAGGGCAGGCGCTGCGTCGGCGTCACCTTCCAGCGCGACGGCAAGCTCACCGAGGTGCGGGCCAACCGCGAGGTCATCGTCTCGGGCGGCGCGGTCAACTCGCCGCACATCCTGCAGATCTCCGGCATCGGGCCGGCCGCACACCTGCAGTCGCTCGGCATACCGGTGGTGCACGATCTGCCCGGCGTCGGCGCCAACCTGATCGACCACTATGTCGTGCGCGTCGTGCATCGCGTTAAGGGCGCGGAGACGGTCAACGAGGTGTCCCGCTTCCCGCGCGTGCTGCCGGAGATCCTGCGCTTTGCCTTCACCGGCCGCGGCGCCCTCACCTTCGGCGTGACGACGGCGCAGGTCTTCTGCGACAGCCGCGAGGGCCTCGCCTCACCCGACCTGCAGCTCCTGTTCACGCCCGGCAGCACGCATCCGCTGAAATTCGGCCAGCTCGACGAGCAGCCGGGCATGAGCTGCGTCGTCTGCGTCGTGAAGCCGGACAGCCGCGGCACGATCATGGCGGCCTCGCCCGATCCCTTCGCACGGCCGCACATCAAGCCGAACTATCTCACCACGCACACCGACGAGCTGGCCCTGCTGGGGGGCTTCCGCCATACGCGCCGCATCTTCGCGGCGCCGGCCCTGATGCAGCACAGCGAAGGCGAGATCCAGCCCGGCCCCGATGTGAAGACCGATGCCGACCTGCTGGCCTATGCCCGCCGCGCCGGCAACACGCTCTATCACCCGGTCGGCACCTGCAAGATGGGCGAGGATCCGCGCGCCGTCGTCGATTCGCGCCTGCGCGTGCACGGCATCCAGGGGCTCAGGGTCATCGACGCTTCGGTGATGCCGACCCTCACGACCGGCAACACTAATGCGCCCACGATCATGATCGGCGAAAAGGGCGCGGCGATGATCCGCGAAGACGCACGCTGAGCCTATCAATGGAGCGCGCAACTGGAGTTGCGCGCTCCTATGAGCTCAGCGGATTGGCGGCGCGTACTGAAGCCCGCCCTGGGTCCACAGCGCGTTCTGGCCGCGCGGGATCTTGAGTAGCGAGCCTGAGCCGACGTTGCGGTCGAAGACCTCGCCGTAGTTACCGACCTGCTTGACGATGTTGTAGACCCACTTCTCGTCGACTCCGAGCGCCTTGCCCATGCCAGGGGTGACGCCAAGGATGCGCTTGATCGAGGGATTGTCGCTCTTCAGCATCTCGTCGACGTTCTTCGACGTGATCCCAGCCTCTTCGGCCTCGATCATCGCGAACTGCGTCCAGCGCACGATGTCCTCGAACTGGTTGTCGCCGTGGCGCACCACCGGTCCCAGCGGCTCCTTGGAGATGACCTCAGGCAGGACGATGTAGTCGTCGGGGTTGGGGGCATTGGCGATGCGCGTCGCGTAGAGACGCGCCTGGTCGCCGGAATAGGCGTCGCAGCGGCCGTTGAAGAAGGCGCTGCGACTCTGGTCGGGATCTTCGAACAGAACCGGCTTGAAGCTGATCTTGTTGGTGCGGAAGTAGTCGGCGATGTTGAGCTCGGACGTGCTGCCGGTCAGCACGCAGATCGAAGCGCCGTTCAGCTCCTTGGCACTCTTCACGCCGAGCTTCTTCGGCACCATGAAGCCCTGGCCGTCATAGTAGGTGACGCCCACGAAATCGAGGCCGAGCGCGGTGTCGCGCGTCAGGGTCCAGGTCGAGTTATTCGACAGCAGGTCGACCTCACCGGCCTGCAACGCCGTAAAGCGCTGCTGACCCGACAGTGGCACGTACTTCACCTTCTCGGAGTCGCCGAAGAGCACGGCGGAGACGGCGCGGCAGATGTCGACGTTCATGCCGGTCCACTTGCCCTGGTTGTCGACGACCATGAAGCCGGCGATGCCGCCCACGGCGACGCCGCAGATGAGCTGGCCGCGCGCCCGCACGGCATCTAGGTCCTTGCCCGCCATGGCATGGCTCGTCTGCAGGACCATGGCGGCCCCGAGAGCCATCGAAAGCAGTATCCGTCTCATCGCGCGTCTCCTACTCGCTGGATCATTCGATCTTGGCGCCCACCGACTTTACGACGTCGGCCCACTTGGCGCGATCTCGCGCGACCGTCGCCTGGAACTGCTCGATCGTCTCGTACCGGGGCGTGTTGCCGAGCTCGACCAGCTTCTTCTGGACATCGGGATCGGCGAGCGCCGCCTTGATTGCGAGATTCATCTTCTGTGCGATCGCCGGGTCGAGGCCCTTCGGCCCAAAAAGTCCGAACCAGGTATAGCTCTCGAAGCCCGGCAGGCCTGCCTCGTCGATCGTCGGCACGTCGGGAATGGCCGGCACGCGCTTCTTCGTCGATACGCCCAGCAGCCTCATCTTGCCGGCCGCCGCCTGCGGCATCGCGATCTGCACCTGGGCGAAGATGCAGCAGGTATCGCCGTTCAGCACCGACTGGATGGCGTCGGGCGAGCCCTTGTAGGGAACATGCACCATGTCGAGGCCGGCCTTGGCAACGAACTCGGCGAACGCCAGGTGCGTGCCCGCGCCGTTGCCGGTCGAGGCATAATTGTACTTGCCGGGGGCGGCCTTCACCTTGGCGATGAAGTCCTTCACGTCCGTGGCGTCGATCGCCTTGGGATTGATCGCCAGCACGTTGGAAACGTCGACCAGCGTCGAGATCGGCGCGAAGTCCTTCTCGACCTCGAACGGGAGCTTGCTGTAGAGCGCGGCATTGATGCCGTGCGTTCCGGCCGTTCCCAGCAGGAAGGTGTAGCCGTCAGGCCTGGCCTTGGCGACGAACTCGGAGGCGACGTTGCCGCCGGCCCCTGCCTTGTAGTCGATCACGATGCGCTGCCCGAGTGCCTTGTCGAGCAGCGGCTGCAGGATCCGCGCGACCACGTCGGTTCCGGAACCGGGCGGGAAGCCCATGACGATGGTGATGGGCCGGGTCGGCCAGTCCTGCGCCGCTGCCGGAAAGGCTGCGGATGCCGCATAGAGAAAAAGCGCCATGGCGCCCGCCAGGATTCTGCGCACTGTGATCTCCTCGAAGTTCGCTACGATGCCGATGCAAGAAACGGGGAAATGACATGGGTTACATGACCGACGAGCGCCGCATGATCCAGGAGACGGCGCGCGCCTTCGTCATGAAGGAAGTACTGCCGGTGGCCAACAAGCTCGACCCGGAGAAGGGCGACATCCCGCCGGAGCTGATCCAGAAGCTGGCCGACATGGGATATTTCGGCATCGTCATCCCCGAACAGTATGGCGGGCTGGGCCTCGGCGTCTTCGAATACTGCCTGATCACCGAGGAGCTGGCACGCGGCTGGATGAGCGTGGCCTCGATCATCGCCCGCGGCAATGGCCTCAGCGCCGGGCGCGGCATGACCGAGGCCCAGCGGGCCGTCTTCCTGCCCCGCGCCGCCCGCGGGGAATTCCTGGGCGCCGCCGCCATGTCGGAGCCCAATGTCGGCTCGGACCTGGGCAGCATCGCCTGCCGGGCGCGCCGCGATGGCGACGATTGGGTGATCACCGGCAACAAGTACTGGTGCACCTTCGCCGATGGCGCCGACTACATCATGCTGGTCGTCCGCACCTCCGACGCGCCGGACCCGAAGCGCAAGCATGTCGGCCTCTCCTCGTTCCTGATCGAGAAGCCGCGCGGCACGCTGCCGCCGGGCGTCAAGGGCGCGCCCATCCCCAAGATCGGCTACTTCGGCTGGAAGACCTGGGAGCTGGCCTTCGACGAGTGCCGTCTGCCCGGCTCGGCGCTGATCGGCGAGGAAGGCCGCGCCTTCTATTACATCTCGGCCGGGCTCGAGCGCGCCCGTGCCCACACCGCCGCCCGCGCCATCGGCCTCGCCCGCGGCGCGCTGGAGGACGCCACCGCCTATGCGCAGGAGCGCCGCCAGTTCGGACAGGCGATCGGCGACTTCCAGAACACGCGCTTCCGCCTGGCCCGCATGGCGACCGAGATCGAGGCCTCGCGCCAGCTCATGTATTTCGTCTGCGACGAGATCGACCAGAAGCGGCGCTGCGACAAGGAAGCCGCGATGGTGAAGTTCCACGCCTCAGAGATGGCCGAGCGGGTCACGTCAGAGGCGCTGCAGGTGTTCGGTGGCGCGGGCTACACCACGCTCCATGCCGTGGAACGCTATTGGCGCGACGCACGCCTCACCAAGATCTTCGAAGGCACCTCGGAGATCCAGCAGCGCATCATCTCCGATCACCTGCTCGGCAAGCAGAAGGCCTGACATGGACGTCGACAGCTTCATCGAAGCCGCACCCGCCCTGCGCTTCGCCTTCTCCATCAAGGCGAAGGTCGGACCGGTCCAGGATCTTGGCCAGACCGCGCGCGGCCATCGCCGCATCATCGACATACTGGGCGGCGAGGTACGCGGCCCCCGGCTGGAAGGCGAAATCCTGCCGGGCGGCGCGGACTGGCAGATCGTGCGATCCGACGGCACGATCGAGGTTGTGGCGCGCTACACCATCCGCAGCAGCGCCGGCGCCCTGATCTACGTCCAGAACGAGGGTCTGCGCGTGGCGACCCCTGAGATTCTGGAGCGCATGTCCAGGGGCGAGCTGTTGCCACCCGGCAGCTACCACTTCCGCACCGCGCCGCGCTTCGAGACATCGGAGCCGACGCTCAAGTGGCTGGAACGCGCGACCTTCGTCGGAGTCGCGACCCGCGCGCCGGACCGTGTCGCGATCGGCTTCCACGAGGTGCTCTAGAGACGCTCGGCCTTGCGGCAGGCCTCCGTAACGCGGGGCGCGATCATCGCCGCGAACTTCGCCGAGCCGGTCGACGAGAAGTGCTCGCCGTCCCAGAAGTCGGCGGCCTCGAACTGCGTCTCGTCAACCGCGACAAAGGTGTCCCCCAGCGACGCGGCTTCGCGTTGCAGGATGGCCGTCAGCCGGGAGAGCAGCACCCGCAGGTCGCCGATCCTCACATAGGGCGCCCACAGGCTGCCGCGCCAGCTCGCCGCTTCGAGCGAAGCATGATCGAACACCTCCCCGATCCAGATGGTCGCAATGCCGCGCTGACGGTTGATCGCCGAGATCGTCCGGACGTTGCGCGCGAAGATCGCGTCGAGGCCGGGATCGGGATCGCCGCTCACCCGCCCGTCTGGCCGAGGCGCCCGGGCGGTATCGAAGGCAAACGCCGCCAGCCGGCCGAGAAGGCGCAGCAGCGGCGAGAATGATGGAAGAAGCCGTTCCACGCGCCGCACTTCCAGGGCATCGATCAGCAGCGGCGTCTGGTAGTCGGCAAAGCCCGGGTCGAGGTCGCGGATGTGCGCGCTGGCGACGTCGCCCCTCCGACGAGATAGACGGCGCAATCGGGCTGGACGCCGTAGGCCGGCTGATAGAATGCCGTCCGGATCACGATCTGGACGGTGCTTTTGGACGTGACCCCATGGTTCAGCACCGCGAACCGCTCGCCCCCCAGCAGGGCCTCCAGCCGCTCCGGCCAGGTCTCGCCATCGCGAACGGCCAGATCCTCGGTCGTCGAGCCGCCGAAGACGGCGACGACCGTCCTGTCGCGCAGCTCGTCGGACGAGCGCTCCCGGCCGCGCAATCCCTGCGAATCGACATGGTACTTTCCCGTCGCACCCGCCGCTGTCGGCAGGTTGGTCGCCTGCAGGAGGGGATGCCAGGTCCTGATCACCTCGCGCGGCCGGTCGGAGGGCAGCAGGTCACTCTTCGCCAGGTCGTGCCGTGTCAGGGCGACCGATCCGAGGCCCAGGCCCAGCTCGACCGCCGCGAGTGACAGGACGATCATCGTGATGCCCGGCCAACGCGCGCAGATGACGCCGAGCCCCAGCAGGATCGCGACGTAGGCAAAATACCAGCCGCGCGGTGAGCCCGGCGCCAGGTCCGACGCGAGCCCGTAGCGCCACACGACGGCAACCGCCGCCACCGCCAGCATCAGCGAGACGAAGATCGCGATCGTCCGCTCGAACCTGTAGGGCGTCGCGAGCCCGACGTAATGGGAAACCCAGCGGAACATCTGCCCGCCGGAAATATCACGCCGACGCGAGCCTCACAAAAGGCGGCGGCTCAGCGGCCCAGCAGGTTGGCCCGGACCTTCGCCCAGAAGCCGGGGTCGCGAGGTGCCGCGCGGCTCGCCGCTGCCATCTTGCGGTAGAGGTCGCCCAGCGAGCGCTGGCTCGGGTCGGCCCGGAGCCGGGTGCCGTCGGCACCGGGCTCGAGAGTCAGCTCGCGGGTATGGAAGACTTCGAGTCCGGGTCGATGGCCGATGCTGACGACCGAAGTTTCCGGCAGTTCCTCGATCAGGAGCTTCATGACGTTCTCCTGGCCCGCCTCGTCGAGCGCCGACGTGGCTTCGTCCATGAAGATCCAGTCGGGCTTGTGAACCAGCACGCGGGCGAAGGCCACGCGCTGCTGCTCGCCGCCCGAGAGGATATGGTCCCAGCGCTCGGTTTCGTCGAGCCTGTCACGGAGGTGATCCAGGCCGACCTTGTGCAGCATGTCCTTCAGCACCTCGTCGCTGATGCCCTCCTCCGGCTCGGCCGGATACAGCATCGCGTCGCGCAGGGTGCCCAGCGGGAAATAGGGCTTTTGCGGCATGAAGGTGATGGAGCCGGTCGGCAGATGGATGTCGCCCCGACCCCACGGCCACACGCCCGCGACGGCGCGCATGATCGTGCTCTTGCCGCTGCCGGACTTGCCGCGGATCAGGACCCGTTCGGCGCGCTCGATCTCGACCTCGGCTTCCGCCACCAGCATCTCGCCGCTCGGACGAGCGACGCCCAGGTCGCACATGACGAGCTTGTCGGACTCTCCGGGCGGATGGACCACGATGCGCGCCTCGTCGGCCACCTCGCTGCTCTCCTCGAGGTCGGTCAGCGCCATATGCAGATGCACCACGCGATCGGTCGAGGCGCGCCATTCGGCGAACTTCGGGAAATTGTCGATCAGCCAGGACAAGGCCCACTGCACGCTGGAGAAGGCCTGCGCCGTCTGCATCAACCCGCCCAGCGCGATATCTCCGCCGAGATAGCGGGGAAGCGCCACGATCAGTGGCACGATCGGCGCGAGATAGGCGAGCGAACTGGTGAGCAGCGAGAGATTGCCCTGGCCCCGGGTCTGGACGTTCCAGGCAGCACGCAGGTCGGAAAGCGATTCGCGAAGTCGTTCACGCTCGTCATCCTCGCCCCGCATCAGGGCGATACCTTCGGCATGCTCTCGCGCCCGCGTCAGGCCGGAGCGGAAG
>JAGNNA010000402.1 GCA_017990895.1 Reyranella sp. | reverse complement strand
CCATTCAAATGGGGAAGTGCCCCGTCATACGGGGCGATGGGGTCATCGGCGTCGCGAAGCTTATGACCCCTCCGTCGGCGATTACGCCGACACCTCCCCATTTGAATGGGGAGGAGGGTTTCTCTCCTTCGCCAAATGCTGGCTGATCTGAGGGCGGCCTGGCGCCTGCGCAGCGGACAGGCCGGAGCGGGGCGTCTGGCCTTCCTCAGCCTGCTGATCGTGCTCGCGGGGGCCACCGACGGGCTGGGCCTCGCCCTGCTCGTGCCGCTGCTGAATTCGCGCGGCGCCACCGATGCCGGATCGCAGGAGGGTCTGTTCGCCTTCCTGCCCCGAACCCTGACCGGACTCCTGCTGGTCTTCCTGGGCATCGTGCTGGTCCGTGCTCTGGTCGCCCGGACGCGGCAACTGGCGACCGCCCGCCTCGCCTTCGACTTCGCCGTGGCGCTGCGGGTCAGGGCCTATGCCGCCATCGCGCACGCCTCATGGTCGTACCTGAGCCGCCGACGGACGGCTGACTTCCACGCACTCTTCTCGACCGAAATCGACCGGGTCGAGCACGCGACCCATCTGGTGCTGGAAGCGCCGGCGCGCCTTTCCATCCTGCTCGCGCATTTCGCGGTTGCCCTTGCCATAGCCCCGGGATTCACCGCGCTCGCCATCGCCTTCGGCGCGGCCCTGATCTGGCTGATGCGGCACAAGGTCACCGAAAGCCGGCGCCTCGGCGAGATGGCTTCGGACGCCAACATGCGCGTCAGCCGCGAGATCAGCGAGTTCCTCCAGGCGCTGAAGCTCACGAAAGCCTATGGCGCCGAAGCCCGGCATGTGCAGGCCTTCGCCGACGCCGCCCCCAGCGCCGAAGGCGCCGATCTCGCGGCGAATCGCCTGCAGGCCGACACGCGCTTCCTGCTCGACTGCCTCGTCGCCGTCGCGCTGGCGGGCTTCTTGTGGATGGCCGCACGCTGGGCGGCGTTGCCGCTGGCCGACCTGCTGGTTCTGATCCTGGTCTTCCAGCGCCTGCTGCCGATGCTGCAAGGCGTGCAGGAGCGACGGATTCTCCCTTCCGACACATGGGACCCCGCTTTCGCCGGCGAGCGCCAGGCATAGGATTAATGGCCTATCCGGGGATCTCGATGGGCGCCGGTGTCGAGGTGACGCCCGAGTTTCAGTTCCTTTGTCTTGCAGCACGTCCGCAGCCCGAACTGACGCGCCTCAGGGAACTGCTGCGCAAGGGTATCGATCATCGGGCGCTGATGCGCCTCGCCGCAGGCCACGGGGTTCGGCCGTCCCTCCTGGACTGCCTGGGCGAGCTCTCCTGGGAGAGCGTGCCGGATGATGCCAAAGCCGATCTGGAAGGTTTTCGCCAGAGCCACCTGCTGAAATCCCTGGCCCTGGCCGGCGAACTGCACCGTCTGGCGGCTTCGCTGTCCGACCGCTCGATCCCCTTCATCGCCTTCAAGGGTCCGACCTTGGCACTCGCCCTCTACGGCGACCTCGCAGGACGGGAGTACAACGACGTCGACGTGATAGTGCCGGAGCGACGGATCGACGACGCCGAAGACGTGATCGGGTCGATGGGGTACGCCAGTCCCCAGGGCGACAGGACGTTCCGGCGCGCCTTCCTCGCCTCTCAAAGACAGTATGCCTTCGTCCGTGCAGACGGTGGTGCCGCCATCGACCTTCATTGGGACTTCAGCGGCACGCATGTTCCTTTCCCCGTGGCGCCGGACGAGATCTGGGACGATGCGCCCCTCCTTTCCGTCGGCGGCTGCGACGTGCCGGTCCTGTCGGCCCCGAACCTTGCCCTGCTGCTGGCCGGCCACGGCACCAAGGAGAGCTGGGCCATGCTGAAGTGGGTGAGCGATTTCGCCCGCATGATCGACCGCCATCGCGCCCTCGACTGGGAAGCGCTGCATGCGCGGGCGCATGCCAGGGGCTGCGGCGATGCCGTCCTGCTGGGCTGCGCGATGGCAGGAGAGTTGTTGGATATCGCCGTTCCGCGAACACTCGCACCCCGCATCGCCGGCAGTGACCGCGTGCGCAAACAGACCGCCGCGATGGCCGGGACGATGCGGCAAGGACTGCCGCCACCCGCCCAGGTCGAGCATTTCGCCGACCTTCTCCTGTGCGACAAGCCGATCGACCGGATCTGGGGAGCTCTGAAGCTGCTTTTCACCCCGACGGCAGGCGACTACGAGGCGATGAGACTCCCGCCGGCCCTCTGGAGCGCCTACTATGCGAGCCGCCCCTGCCGGCTCGCCTTCAGAACCGCCACCCGCCGTGCCTGACGTCCCGCCGGCCGGCCTCTGTAATGCCGCCATAATCGGGAGCCGCTAGGGATTCGGTCCGGAATTTGCGGAAAACGCGGTTGCCGCCGCCCGGACGGCACGCCAGAAATCGTCGCCGCCACGAGGCGGCACAAAGAGGAGACTGCGCGATCAGTACTCAGTCCGTGCCCCGCCCCCGCCCTCCCTTCGAACGGATCGCCCTTCTGCTACAGGGCGGCGGCGCGCTGGGCTCCTATCAGGCCGGTGTCTATCAGGCCCTGTCAGAGGCCGGCCTGCACCCCGACTGGGTGGCCGGCATTTCGATCGGCGCCATCAATTCGGCGCTGATCGCGGGCAATCCGCCGGAGAGCCGCATCGAGAAGCTGCGCACCTTCTGGGAGACCATCACCCGCTCGCCGCTGGGGATGCCGATCATGAAGGGCCTCGAATTCAGCAGCGACATGGAACACCAGTTCGTGAACCAGATGCGCTCCATCGGAACGCTGATGTTCGGCGCGCCGGAGTTCTTCAAGCCGCGCTTCCCGCCGCCGATCTTCACGCCCGCCGGCAATCCCGGGAACCTCGCCTACTACGACGTCTCGCCGCTCAGGAGCCTGCTCGAACGGCTGGTCGATTTCGACCGCATCAACGCCCGGGAAACGCGCTTCAGTGTCGGCGCCACCAACGTCAGGACCGGCAACTTCATCTACTTCGACAACGACACCCATACGATCGGGCCGCAGCACGTCATCGCCAGCGGCTCGCTGCCGCCGGGCTTTCCGGCGGCCGAGGTGGACGGCGAATTCTACTGGGACGGCGGTGTCGTCTCGAACACGCCGCTGCAATGGGTGCTCGACGCCCGGCCGCGCGCCGACACGCTGGCTTTCCAGATCGACCTGTGGAGCGCGCGCGGCGACCTGCCGCGCGACATGGTCGAGGTCGACACCCGGATGAAGGACATCCGTTACTCCAGCCGCACGCGCGCGGGCACGGACCAGTTCCGCCAGATGCAGGCGCTGCGGCGCGCCACCGCCAAGCTGCTGGCCGACATGCCGCCCGAGTTGCGGCAGACGCCCGAGGCCGAGCTCGTGGCGAAGGAGGCCGACAGCAAGGTCTACAACATCATCCACACGATCTATCACGCGCGGAAGTACGAGGGCTCGTCGAAGGACTACGAGTTCTCGCGGCGCACGATGGAAGAACACTGGGAGTCGGGTTACTCCGACATGACCCGCACGCTCGAACATCCAGAAGTCTTGCAGCGTCCGGAGAGCCCGGACGGCGTGTTCACGTTCGACCTGGCCCTGCAGGGCCGCAAGGAGCCCCGGAAATGAAAATCGACGACGTCCGCAAGAACGCCTTCGCCATGCCGCTCAACAATCCGAGCTATCCGCGGCCTCCCTACAAATTCTACAATCGCGAATTCGTCGTCATCACCTACCGCACCGATCCCGAGATTCTGCGCGCGCTGGTGCCCGAGCCACTGGAGGTCGTGGGCGACACGGTGAACTACGAGTTCATCCGCATGCCCGACTCGACCGGCTTCGGCGACTACACCGAGACCGGACAGGTCATCCCGGTGCGCTTCAAGGGCAAGGACGGCCAGGTGCAGGAAGGCGGCTACGTGCATGCCATGTATCTCGACGACAATTCGCCGATCGCCGGCGGTCGCGAGATCTGGGGCTTCCCCAAGAAGCTCGCCACGCCGAAGATCAGCCACGAGAACGAGACGCTGGTCTGCACGCTTCATTACGGCTCGGTGCTCTGCGTCAACGCCACCATGGGCTACAAGCATCGCGAGCTCGACCATGCGCCGCTGATCAAGGCGCTGGCCAAGCCCGCGTTCATGATCAAGATCGTGCCGCACGTCGACTGCACGCCGCGCATCTGCGAACTCGTACGCTACTACTGCGAGGACGTGACCGTGAAAGGCGCCTGGACTGGTCCGGCAGCGCTCCAGCTCTTCGATCATGCCATGTGCGACGTCTCGCGCCTGCCGGTGCGGGAGGTCGTCTCGGCCAGCCACTATGTCACCGACCTGACGCTGGGCCTCGGTGAAGTGGTCTTCGACTATCTCGCAAAGTAACCGGCA
>JAGNNA010000075.1 GCA_017990895.1 Reyranella sp. | reverse complement strand
CTTCTTCGACGGTCATTGTGTGCTGTGCAGCCATTTCGTCGCTTTCTGTCTGAGGCGCGATACGGAGGGACGGCTCAAGTTCGCCAGCGCGCAGTCGGCCCTTGGCAAGCGCGTTCTCCTCGCCCTCGATCTGCCCGACGACACGCTGGATCGAACGATCCTTCTGCTCGATGACGGCCGGATCTACACGCGGTCGACCGCCGCGCTGCGGGCGCTGCGCCATCTGCGAGGTCCGGCGCGCTGGCTCTACCCGCTGGTCATGGTCCCGAAGTTCCTGCGAGACCCCATCTACGACCTCGTCGCGCGCAACCGTATTCGCTGGTTCGGCCGCCTCGACTCCTGCCCCATGCCGTCGCCGCAGACGCGGGACCGCTTTATAGACCTGTGAGGAAACCGCGATAGCGGACCAGCCGGCCGATCCAGGGCAGGCCGATTTCGACGTCGAAACGGAAACGCCCCTGCGCGTCCTCGGTCTCGGCCGCCCTGATGATAGGCCAGCAGAGGCGCGGTAGTGGCACGCCCGCGAACCGCATGCCCGCCATCACCAGTTCGAGCCGACCGTCCTTCACGGGCACCGCGAGATCGAAGGCAAAAGGCCCGAACCGCTCGACGATCCAGCCGGCGGGCCGGCGCAACCCGATAGACTGCTCGGAGCGCATGGCACGACCCCCGACCCCTCGTATCCAGGTCTCTCGCCCGCCCTCGACGACGAAGTCGACCTCGATCGGCGCGTCCGCCGCCGCGGGTGGCAATGAGAACAGGCGGGCCACGAGGCGCCCGGCGAGAGTGGCTGGTCCGTCCACCGAGCACCGACCGCGCCAGGTGCCCCCAGTGCCGTCATGGAGTTCCTGCCCGGCTTCGGACATTGCGTCGTAGGCTTTGCCCAGGACGCGGCGATAGAGCGAGGGTCGGAAGGAGGCCCCGTCCACGCCCCAACCCGAAGCGATGCGCACGTCCGCCTGAAGCCACACGGCCTCGATCTCGGCCAGCGACAGGAGGCCGATGCAGGGCATGGCGCCCTGCTGCCTCACCTCCCCGCACGCCAGCTTGCGCAACAGCGCCGCGGCCGGTGTGGCGGGGACGAACGGGCCATCGCCGCCCTCGGCGACCAAGGACCAGCTTCGCTTCCCGGATGCACTCTCGAGATCGATCCTGAGCCCGCCTTGGTCGGTTCCGAAGGCCCGCAGCCGGTCGGCGACCCAGGCCAGCGGCGTCGCCGCAGGCGCGAGCGACCGGAGCAAACCGAGGCGCACGGACAGGGCCAGCAGCCATAGGCCGAGGTGCAGGACTGTGAGTTCCAGCCCCGCGCCGGCATAGGTACCGGCAACTCCGAAACGCTGGCGGAACAGGGCCGGCTCCGGCAGGTCGCAGGCTGCCGCCCAGCGGCGGCCCAGTCCTGGCACCGCAATGCGGCGAAGACTGCCCCAGACATACCGTCCCGGCTGGTCGGGAATGGGCTTGCCGGCGCCCGACAGAATGGCCTCGATGAGCGCGCGGCCGCGCGGGGCGTCGTTGCCCGGGACGATGGCGAACGACACGCGATCGACGGCCATGCCCTCGTCGAGGGCCTGTTGCAGCACGGCCCCGGTGAGCGCGGGCGCCGTGCTGGCACCCGAGCAAACGAGTACACCCGCGTCCCTGGCTGCCGCATCCAGCCGCTCGATGCCGCAGACGAAGGCGCGATCGTCGGAGAGGTCGAGATAGTGGACGCACTGGCGGATGCAGGCCTCCGCCACCGAATAATCCTGTCCCTGGAAGGGTCCCGCCACGTGGACGAGAACATCGAACCTCTTCGCGGCGAGCAGCCGATCGAGGTCCGAGCGCCAATCGAGAACCAGGCCCCAGATGCCCAGGTCGGCCGCCAGCGTCGCCACCCTGGCGCCGTCGCGCGCGCCGATCGTCAGATCGATCAGAGGATCGTTCGCCAGAAGGCGGCACAGCCGGCCGCCGAAGACGCCCGTCCCACCCAGGACGAGCATTCGCACGGCCTAGAACGGAATGTCGTCGTCGAGTTCGGCCTTGCCGCGCGGTGCCGCACGGCCCCCGCCACCACCGCCGCTCGACATGCCGCCACCGTAATCGTCGTCCATGCCGCCACCGCCACCGCCTTCACCGCCACCGCTGCGGCCGTCGAGCATGGTGAGCGTGCCGCCGAAACGCGGGATGACCACTTCGGTCGTATAGCGCTCCTGCCCGCTCTGGTCGGTCCACTTGCGGGTCGTGAGCTGGCCTTCGAGATAGACCTTGGCGCCCTTCTTGAGGAACTTCTGGGCTACTTCGGCCAGCTTGTCGTTGAAGATCACGACGCGGTGCCATTCGGTCCGTTCCTTGCGCTCGCCGCTGTTGCGGTCGCGCCAGTTCTCCGACGTCGCCACCGACATGTTCACCAGCGAACGGCCGTCCTGCATGGACTTCACCTCGGGGTCGCGGCCGAGATTTCCGACGAGAATGACTTTGTTGACGCTGCCCGCCATGGGGGCCTCCCTGCGCTTTCCCGGCGCCGCGGGACGCGGCACCTACCTCACGGCGGGCAACCTAGCTCCGAGAGCCTGTGGGAAACACCTAACTTCGGTTGTGAAGTGAGGTCTGCTCATGGGCGCCCTCCGACAATTCATTGGTTGCCGCGGCAAACTCTCCCGTATCTTCCCCGGCCATGAGCAAATCGTTCCACGTTCCGCAGGTTTCGACCGGCCAGGCGTACGCCATGCTGGGCGGGGCGGCGCTGATGATGACCCTCGCCATGGGCATCCGGCAAAACCTCGGCCTCTTTCAGGCGCCGGCCTCCAAGGAACTCGGGATCGCCATTTCGGACTTCGCGCTGGCGATCTCCGTCCAGCAGGTCGCCTGGGGCGTAAGCCAGCCGATCGCCGGCATCTTCGCCGACAAGCACGGCACGCGCTGGGTCGCGATGATCGGCAGTGCCCTTTTCATCCTCGGCATCTGGCTCACCGCTACCGCCCAAGGGGTCCTGCCCATCATTCTGGGCGCCGGCGTGCTGATCGGCGTGGCGCTGGCCTGCACGACCTCGGGCATCACCGCCAACATCGCCGCCCGCGTCGTGGAGCCTGGCCGCCGGACGCTGGCCTTCGGCATCGTCTCGGCCGCCGGATCCGTCGGCACCATGGTGACGGCCCCCATCGCGGCCTACCTCCTGAACAGCGACGGTTGGCGTGCGGCCATCTGGGCCTTCGTCATCCTGGCGCTCGCCATGCTGCCGGCCGCCTGGATCGGCAGCCGGGCCGACAAGCTGCCCAATACCTTGTCGACCGATCGCAACCTCACCCTGATGGGCGCCCTCGGCGAGGCACGGCGCCACACCGGTTATGTCGTGATGGCGCTGGCCTTCTTCGTCTGCGGCCTGCAGCTCGTCTTCATCACCACCCACCTGCCGACCTATCTCGCCCAGTGCGGCATGGACCCGTCCTACAGCGCTGTGGCGCTGATGCTGATCGGCGGCTTCAACATCCTGAGTTCGTGGCTGTTCGGTTGGCTGGGCGACAAATACCCCAAGCGCCTGCTGCTGGGGGCGATCTACCTGCTGCGTTCGCTGACCGTGGCCCTGTTCTTCCTGTTCCCGCCGACGCCGCTCTCGGTCGTGCTGTTTGGCGCGGCCATGGGCACGCTCTGGCTGGGCGTCATCCCGCTGGTCAACGGGCTGGTGGTGCAGATCTTCGGCCTGCGCTTCCTCTCGACCCTGACCGGCATCGCCTTCCTCAGCCACCAGGCCGGTTCCTTCCTCGGCGCCTGGGGCGGCGGCTATCTGTTCGACCTGATGGGGTCCTACGACATTGCCTGGAAAATCGGCGTGCTGATCGGACTGATCGCGGGCACCGCGCAGCTTCTGATGAACGACCGGCCGACCGCACGGGTGCTGGCAGCGCAAGCATCGCCAGCGTGACGCAGAGCACTGGCGCAGTCAGGGGATAATCGCCATATGCGCTGATCCCGCGCATACCTTATTGTCCCGGTCCTGATGGCAAAGTCCCGCTTACCCGCTGCCGAGCCGCATCGCTTCATCTCCGTACGAGGGGCGCGCGAGCACAATCTCAAGAACGTCGACGTCGACCTGCCGCGCGACAGGCTGGTGGTGATCACCGGCCTCTCCGGCTCGGGCAAGTCGTCGCTTGCCTTCGACACGATCTATGCCGAGGGCCAGCGCCGCTACGTCGAGAGCCTTTCGGCCTATGCCCGCCAGTTCCTCGAGCTGATGCAGAAGCCGGACGTGGATTCGATCGAGGGCCTCTCGCCCGCGATCTCGATCGAGCAGAAGACGACCTCGCGCAATCCGCGCTCGACGGTCGGCACCGTCACCGAGATCTACGACTATCTGCGCCTGCTGTTCGCGCGCGTCGGGGTGCCCTATTCACCGGCAACCGGACTGCCGATCGAGAGCCAGACCGTTTCGCAGATGGTCGACCGCATCAAGACGATGCCGGACGGCACGCGCCTCTATCTGATGGCGCCGATCGTGCGCGGCCGCAAGGGCGAATACCGCAAGGAACTGCAGGAGTTGCAGCGCAAGGGCTTCCAGCGGGTCAAGATCGACGGCAAGCTCTACGAGATTGCCGAGGCCCCCGCGCTCGACAAGAAGTTCAAGCACGACATCGACGTGGTCGTGGACCGCATCGTCGTAAAGCCCGATCTCGGCAACCGCCTGGCCGACTCGCTCGAGACCGCGCTCACCCTGGCCGAGGGCCTAGCGATCGCCGAGAACGCCGACAACGGCGAACGCACGGTCTTCTCTGCCCGCTTTGCCTGCCCGGTCTCGGGCTTCACCATCGAGGAGATCGAGCCCCGCCTCTTCTCCTTCAACGCCCCGCAGGGCGCCTGCCCGTCCTGCGACGGGCTCGGCGTGAAGATGTTCTTCGACCCGGAGATGGTGGTGCCGGACGACCGGCTCTCGCTCTCGGAAGGCGCCGTCGCACCCTGGGCCGATTCGTCGGGCCAGTACTACCTGCAGACGCTCGAGAGCATCGCGAAGCACTTCAAGGTCAAGACCTCGGTGCCGTGGCGCGACCTGCCGAAGAAGGTCCGCGACACGATCCTCTACGGCAGCGGCAGCGAGTCCGTGGCCATGCGCTACGACGACGGCATCCGCCAGTACCAGACGACTAAGCCGTTCGAGGGCGTGATCCCCAATCTCGACCGGCGCTGGAAGGAGACCGACTCGTCGTGGGTCCGCGAGGAACTGGAGCGGTTCCAGCACGAGAGCAAGTGCGAGGTCTGCAACGGCGCCCGCCTCAAGCCCGAGGCGCTCGCGGTCAAGATCGCCGGCCTCAACATCAGCCAGACGACCGAGTTCTCGATCGGCGAGGCGGTGAAGTGGTTCCTGGCGCTCGATCCCAAGCTCACGCCCAAGCAACGCGAGATCGCCGCGCGCATCCTGAAGGAGATCAACGAGCGGCTGGGCTTCCTCGACAATGTCGGCCTGTCCTACCTGACCCTGAACCGCACCTCCGGCACCCTGTCGGGCGGCGAGAGCCAGCGCATCCGCCTCGCCTCCCAGATCGGCTCGGGCCTCACGGGCGTGCTCTACGTGCTCGACGAGCCGTCGATCGGCCTGCACCAGAGGGACAACGACCGGCTGCTGAAGACGCTGACGCGCCTGCGCGACCTCGGCAACACGGTGCTGGTCGTCGAACATGACGAAGACGCGATCCGCGCTGCCGATTATCTGGTCGACATGGGCCCCGGCGCCGGTGCGCATGGTGGCACCGTGATCGCGCAGGGCACGCCCGACGAGGTGATGGGCAACAGCGCGAGCCTCACCGGCCAGTATCTCTCCGGTTTCCGCCAGGTCCCGATTCCCAAGGTGCGGCGCGAGCCTCCGCCGAAGAACGGCCGCTGGCTGACCTTGAAGGGTGCGAAGGAGAACAATCTCCAGAACGTCACCGCCAGCATCCCGCTCGGCACCTTCACCTGCGTCACCGGCGTGTCGGGCAGCGGCAAGTCCACGCTGATCGTCGAGACGCTCTACAAGGCGCTGGCGAAGAAGCTCAACAATGCGCGCGAGCATGCCGGCGCGCATGCCGCGCTCGAAGGCGTCAACCATCTCGACAAGATCGTCGACATAGACCAGTCGCCGATCGGCCGCACGCCGCGCTCGAACCCCGCGACCTATACCGGCGCCTTCTCGCCGATCCGCGACTGGTTCTCGCAACTGCCCGAGTCGACCGAGCGCGGCTACAAGCCCGGGCGCTTCTCCTTCAACGTGAAGGGGGGACGCTGCGAGGCCTGCCAGGGCGACGGCGTCATCAAGATCGAGATGCACTTCCTGCCTGACGTGTACGTCGAGTGCGACGTCTGCAAGGGTAAGCGCTACAACCGCGAGACCCTGGAGATCGTGTTCCGCGGCAAGTCGATCGCCGATGTGCTCGACATGACCGTCGACGAAGGCTGCGAGTTCTTCAAGGCGGTGCCCGTCATTCGCGACAAGCTGCTGACCTTGCAGCAGGTCGGTCTCGGCTACATCCATATCGGTCAGCAGGCGACGACCCTGTCGGGTGGCGAGGCCCAGCGTGTGAAGCTCGCCAAGGAACTGTCGCGACGGGCCACCGGCCGCACGCTCTATATCCTCGACGAGCCCACGACGGGCCTGCACTTCGAGGACGTGCGCAAGCTGCTGGAAGTGCTGCATCGCCTGGTCGAAACCGGCAACACGGTGCTGGTGATCGAGCACAATCTCGAAGTCATCAAGACCGCCGACTGGGTCCTCGACATGGGCCCCGATGGCGGATCCGGCGGTGGCCGCCTGGTCGCCGAGGGCCCACCCGAAGCGGTCGTCAAGGTGCCGGAGAGCTACACGGGTCAGTATCTCGCGCGACTCCTGCCCCGCAGTGCCACGGCGAAGAAGCGCGCTTAGAAAATCGAGACGGCGGTGGCGCGTTCTGCGCTGCTCCGACCGTCGGCTTCCCAGCAGGCGACTGCGAGGCGACCAGTCGCGGGACACATGTCGACCGAGAGGCGCGTGCAGGCGTTGAGGACCGGGGCCGTCACCCAGGCGAAATCGTCCGCATCGCGTCCGGTCCAGGCGGCGAGCGCAGTGCGGCGACGGATGTTATTCTCGACCGGCGCGCCGTCGCCGCAGGCGCGGGGCCGCCACGTCGGATGGCGTTCGCGCCAGTCGTTGGCGAAGACCGTGTCGTCGCGATATGTCCGCGCACGCGTCTCCTCACGCTCGATCACGATCCGCTCGCCGGGCCGGGTGCCCACCAACAGGAACAGCACAGGTCGTGCGACCGGCTCGGTTTCGAGCCGATGGCGCGCTTCGTCGAAGCTCGTGCAGGTCTCGAAGACGTGGCGCAGCAGATGTTCGGGTGGCAGGCGCCCGCTGCCGCGAAGACCCGCGAGCGCGTTCAGCGCATAGTCGAGCCACAGCATCATCGGACTGCGCCAGCGGCGGCGCATCGGCGCCTGGTTGATCGAAGCAGCGAAGCGGGCTGGCGCGACCGCGCTCAGCACGCCGACGAAACCGGGCCAAGTGACGTTCAGGAATTCGCCCGCCGATCCGCGCTGACGTCTCACCTCGACGAGACGGCCGAGACCGGGAAACGGCCAGTCGAGCGTGCGCCGGAGGCGCGGCCCCTTCTCGCCTTCGTCCGCAAGCGCGGTGCAGCCAAAGAGATAAGCGCCGTGCAGCAGCCAGATTCCCGGCTTCTTCAGGGTGCGGGCGACGCTGTCGATCTCGGCGGCATAGGCGGTACCAGCCCGTTTCATCCAGCCCCGCACGATCGGATCGGCGAGCCTCGCCAGCAATCCGCCGAGCGGCAGCCAGACGAGGCAGGCGTCGCGAACCGCCAGCGCTTCGGATTCCCGCTGTCGCAGATGTGCGTCGGACGCGGCGTCCCGAACATCGACAAGCATTATCGATTTCACAGGTGAGTGATTACTCACTCATGCTCGATTGGTCAAGCCCCGGTCAGCGCCTCTCCCAATCGATCGCGCCCAGATCGTAGCCGAACTGGCGCTCGACGACGGATGCCGTCGCGTCGGACGCGTCGCCCTTGCGGTCCGTCACGCGCTGCTGCGCCACGTCCTTCGGGACGTCGAGCCAGATGCCCTGGAACGGCACGCGGACCTTGCGCGCCAGCGCCTCGGCCGCCGCGCGTTCATCGGGGCGGGCGAAGACCGCATCGAGCACGACGCTGTGCCCGGCCCGCAGCATGCGCTCGGCCCGTGCGAGACACGCGGCGTAAACCCGCGCCGACGCCTCGGGCGAGTAACTGCCCGCCGGCATGCGCTCTTCCAGCGCGACGCTCGCCTGCCGCTTGCGTTCGACATCGGTCCGCACGACGACGGCGCCCGGCGTGCGTCCGATCTCCGGCGCGAGCTTGAGCGCCAGCGTGGTCTTGCCGCTGCCCGACAGGCCGCCGACCGCCACCAGGCGCGGCGGCGCGGGCTGCAGGAAGGCGAGCGCGGCCTTCTGATAGGCGCGTGCCGGCGCATTGTCGGCGCCGCTGACGGCCGTGACCGCCGAATCGACATAGGCACGGATCGCCGCCCGCCGCGCGAGAAACATCGGCAGCAGCGCCAGCGCCTCCTCATGCGATGCGCCTTCGGCCTCGCCGACCCGCCACAGCCATTCGTTCAGCAAGCGGTTGGCCAACGCGCCCAGCCCCTGCCGCGCAAGATCCATGAGCGCGAAAGCGAGATCGTAGAGCACGTCGATGTTGGCGATCTTGTCGGAGAACTCGATGGCGTCGAACGGCACCGGCTGGCCGTTCAGGGTCACGATGTTCCGCAGGTGCAGGTCGCCGTGGCAGCGCCGGATCGCACCGGCCGCGACGCGGCGCGCCACGAGATCGACGAAGGGTTCGAGCGAGCGCGGCATCGCCTCGGCCAGCGCCTCGCTGGTCGGCGGATCGAGACGGTCCCCCGCTTCGCGCATCTGGCGGACATCGGCCGCGACCGAGTGACGGTAATCGTCGGGCGAGCAGAAGCCCGCGGCGATCGCGGGCAAGCCATCGTGGAACGCGGCCACCCGCGCGCCGAGCGCGCCCATGAGCTCGGGCGTCAGCGCGCCGCGCGCCGCCATCCGGTCGAGCAGCCCCTCCTCGTCGAAGCGCCGCATCACGACCAGCCAGTCGACCGCGTGTTCGGAGGTCTCGCCGACCGCGCCCAGCGTCAGCCTCCCGTCGCGCCGCAGGACGGGCGCGACACCGAGATAGATTTCGGGCGCCGATCGCCGGTTCACGTCGATCTCCGCGGCGCACATCGCCGCGCGCCGGGCCTCGGTCGAGAAGTCCATGTAGGGGAACTTCACCGCCCGCTTCAGCTTGTAGGCGCGCACACGGCACAGGAAGACGACGGCGCCGTGCGTGTCTATGCGGCGCTCGGGTTTCAGCTCGGCCTCTAGGAAAGCGATCGTCTCGGACTGATCCTCGACGACGAAGGAGGGACGCGTGGTCATGGATGCCTTGTCAGGTAGTTCATCTGTTCTGGCGTCAGATCAAAGGTCCTTCGCTGCGCTCAGGATGACAACATTTCTGGAATGGGCGCAGTGCGTTCATCCAAAAAACGCTGTCATCCTGAGCGCAGCGAAGGACCTTTCGCTTCCAACGGAGACGGATCGACGTGAATTATGATCTCCGCCCCGGGAAAGGCCCTGGCGATCTCGGCCTGCACTTCGAGGCCGATCGCGTGGCCAAGCACGACCGAAAGGTCGCGATCGACCTCGATATGGAGCTGGATGAACTTGGTCAGCCCGCTCGACCGGGTCTTCAGGTCATGCGCATCCTTGGCGCCCGGATGCGCCCGCGCGATCGCCTCGATCTTCCGGCCATCCTCGGCCGGCAGCTCGCGATCCATCAGCACGTCCAGCGATTCGCGCGCCACGTTCCACGCGCCGTGCATCAGATAGAGCGCCACCAGAGCCGCGACTCCACTGTCGATCAGCGGCTGGTCCAGCAGACCCGACAGGAAGACCGCGGCCCCGGTGACCAGGGTCGCCACGAGATCGGTGCTGTAGTGTGCCATGTCGGCATTGATGGCGAGCGAACCGCTGCGGCGCACGACGTACTTCTGGAAGGCAACGAGGCACAGGGTCAATCCGATCGCCAGCGCGCTGACGGCCAGGCCGATGCCCTCTTCCCGAACCTGCTTCGGATTGCCCAGCCGCTCGACGATCGCGACCAGCAGCGCACAGCCGGACGCGGCGATGAATCCCGCCTGGATGAGACCCGCCAGGCCCTCGGCCTTGCCGTGGCCGAACCGATGATCGTCGTCGGGCGGAACCAGCGCCTGGCGCACGGCGAGGAAGGTCACGAGCGAGCTGACGAGATCAAGCGACGTATCGACCAGCGAGGACAGCATGCTCACCGAATCGGTGAGCCGCCAGGCCAGGAATTTGGCGACGATCAGGATGAGCGCCGTCGACATCGAAGCGACGGTCGCCAGCCGCATCAACCGTTGGGGCTCCATTGCCATCACGCCCTCAGGGGTAAAGCGTTCGCGTCGTCCACGGCTCGGTCGGGGAGCTGCGCCGATACTCCAGCCGATCGTGCAGGCGGAACGCGCCGTCCTGCCAGAACTCGATCAGGTTCGGCTGCAGGCGGAAGCCCGACCAGTGCGAAGGCCGCGGCACCGTCCCGATCACGTGCCTGGCGCCATATTCGGCGACCCGCTTTTCCAACGCGAACCGGCTTTCCAGCGGGCGCGACTGTTCCGAGGCCCAGGCGCCGATCTGGCTCCCCCTTGCCCGGGTCGCGAAATAGGCATCGGCCTCGGCAGCGGTCGTCGGGGTGACCGGCCCTTCCAGACGGACCTGGCAGCGCAGCGACTTCCAGTGGAACAGGAGCGCGGCCTTGGGGTGGGCCAGCAGGTGGCTGCCCTTCCGGCTTTCATAGTTTGTGTAAAACACGAATCCATCGGCGTCATAGTCCTTCAACAGAACCATGCGCACGGCGGGGGTGCCGTCCGGACCGACCGTGGCCAAGGCCATGGCGGAGGGGTCGTTGGGCTCGGAAGTGGCGGCTTCGCCGTACCAAGCGGCGAAAAGCTCCAGCGGATCGGTGGTTTCCCTGATCATGACCACAATATGAGGGGGTCCGCAGCGTTCCACCACCGGCATCTTGTCCCAATTGCCATCCCCAGCTAGAACCACAGCATGACCGCAGCTGCACAACTGATGGCCGGTAAAAAAGGCCTCGTAATGGGCGTCGCCAACGAACGCTCGATCGCCTGGGGGATTGCCAAGGCCTGCCACGACCAGGGGGCCGAAGTGGCCTTCACTTTCCAGGGCGAGGCCCTGGAGAAGCGCGTGCGGCCGCTGGCCAATTCGATCGGCGCCAAGATCATCGAGCCTTGCGACGTGACCAACGCCGCCAGCATCGACGCCGTCTTTGCCAAGCTGGAGAAGGAATGGGGCAAGCTGGACTTCCTGGTCCATGCCATTGCCTTTTCCAACAAGGACGAACTGCGCGGTCGCTACATCGACACCACGTCCGACAATTTCAATCTCACCATGAACGTGAGCGTTTACTCCTTCACCGCGGTGTCGCAGCGCGCCGTGCCGCTGATGAAGGATGGCGGCAGCCTCCTTACCCTCACCTACTACGGCGCCGAGCGAGTGATCCCGCATTACAACGTCATGGGCGTGGCCAAGGCCGCCCTAGAGGCGAGCGTGCGCTACCTGGCGGCCGATCTCGGCGAGCAGAAGATCCGCGTCAACGCGATCTCGGCCGGCCCGATCAAGACGCTGGCCTTCGCCGGCATCAACGACGGCCGCTACATACTGAAGTGGAACGAGCTCAACTCGCCGCTGAAGCGCAATATCACGACGGAGGAAGTCGGCAATGCCGGCCTCTACCTCCTGTCCGACCTCGGCACCGGCGTCACCGGCGAGGTGATGCACGTCGATGGCGGCTACCATGTGGTCGGCATGATCAACACCTCGTCCGCGAAGCAGATCGCCGAATTGCTCGGCAACTTCGAAGGCGAGTAGCGCAGGAGGCCGGCGGCCATGGCCGGCAGCAGTTTCGGTACCCTCTTCCGGTTCACCAGCTGGGGCGAAAGCCACGGCCCCGCGATCGGCTGCGTGGTCGACGGCGCGCCGTCTCGCATGCCCTTGAGCGAAGCCGACATCCAGGTGTGGATGGACAAGCGCCGCCCGGGCCAGTCGCGGTTCGTCACCCAGCGCCAGGAGCCGGACACGGTGAAGATTCTGTCCGGCGTGTTCGAGGGCGTCACGACCGGCACACCGATCGGGCTGCACATCGACAATGTCGACCAGCGCAGCCGAGACTACGGCGAGATCAAGGACCAGTTCCGGCCGAGCCACGCCGACTACACCTATCAGATGAAGTACGGCGTGCGAGATTATCGCGGTGGCGGCCGTCAGTCGGCTCGCGAGACCGCCGTGCGTGTCGCCGCCGGCGCCATCGCGCGCAAGATACTGGGGGATGGCGTCACCATCCGCGGCGCCGTGGTCCAGATCGGCACGCAGAAGATCGACCGCGCCAACTGGGACTGGGACGCGACCGGCGACAACCCCTTCTGGTGCCCCGACCGTCAGGCGGCACAGGACTGGGAAGGCTACCTCGACGATGTGCGCAAGCGCGGCAGCTCGTGCGGCGCGGTCATCGAAGTCGTGGCCTCGGGCGTGCCCGTCGGGCTGGGCGATCCGGTCTACGACAAGCTCGATGCCGACCTCGCCAAGGCCCTGATGAGCATCAACGCGGTGAAGGGCGTGGAGATCGGTGACGGCTTCGCCGCCGCCGCCCTGAGCGGCGAGGAGAATGCCGACGAGATGCGCATGCTCGACGGTCATCCGGCTTTCTTGAGCAACCATGCCGGCGGAATCCTGGGCGGCATTTCGACCGGCCAGGACATCGTCTGCCGTCTGGCGGTCAAGCCCACCAGCTCAATCCTCACACCGGTCCGCAGCGTCGACCGCAACGGCCGCGAGATCGAGCTGCGCACCAAGGGTCGCCACGATCCCTGCGTCGGCATCCGTGGCACCCCGGTCGCCGAAGCCATGATGGCCTGTGTCCTCGCCGACCATCTGCTGCGCCATCGCGCGCAGGCCGGCTAGCGCTCTCAGTGCCCGTCCGGCAAGCCCTGGAAGCGCGCTACGGCACGCTCCACAATGCCGGCATGGCCGTGGTCTCCCTGGTGATGATCGGCTCAGCGATCGCGCATTTCGCCTCTGGCGAATCGGCCAACGCCCCCACTTTGTCGCTGAACGACCCGCGCTTCGTATTGTTCTCCGTGCTGGCCATGGCGATGGCCTACTACGTCTATGCCGGTATCAGCCGCTATCTGGATCGCACGCCGCAGATCGTGATCGACCACGACGGCATCACGCTGGGCTTTGGCCGCAATGCCCGGTTCGCCTGGGACGATATCCAGTGGATCAGGCTGCGGCGGCTCTCGCTTCGTCCGCAGCTCCAGATCGGCATCGAACCGCAGGCTTTTCTCGCAGCCAACCTGCGCCTGTCTCTCCTCAATCTCGATGACAGCCTGCGGCCGATCCGCGGCATGCCAACGGCAATCCTGGTCCGCGACAACGGCCTCGATACAAGAGCCGTGGCCATGCTTGACGCCGTAAAGGCGTTCCGGCCGAATCTCGTACAGTCCTAGTCAACGCACCGTTCGCTCAGGGGGAACTTCGCATGCGGCGTTTCATCGTCGGCTTTCTTGCGACCATCGGCACCCTCGTCCTCCTGGCGGTCGTCGCCGGTGTCGCCTTCTTTGCCTCAGGGCCCTTTTCGCCCAAGCCGCTGCCGCAACAGATGGTGTTGTCTCTGGACCTACGTTCGTTGCCACCGGAGACGACGTCGACCGGTCTGCTGAGCGGCGGCCTGTTCGGCAGCTCGCGCGACATCGTCGAGACCGTGCAGCTTCTGTGGCAGGCGGCAGACGATCCCCGCGTCGTCGGCCTGTACGTCGAGATCGGCGACGAGGAAGGCGGACTGGCACGTGTTCAGGAGCTGCGCCAGGCGATCGCCCACTTCCGCGGCAAGGGCAAGTTCGCGGTGGGATTCGCAGAATCCCTCGGCAGCGGCGGCACCCACGTCGCCGACTACTATCTCGCGGCCGCGCTCGACCAGATCTGGCTGCAGCCCAGCGGCGGCTTCAGCGTCACCGGCATCGCCATCGAAACGCCGTTCCTCAAGGGCGGCCTCGACAAGCTCGGCGTCAAGGTCGAGGGCGGAAAGCGCTACGAATACAAGAGCGCGCCCGACTCCTTCATGGAGACCAGCTACACCCTGCCCGCCCGGGAGAACCTGCAGCAGCTGATCGACAGCCTGTTCGGCCAGTTCGTGAGCGACGTGGCGCGCGACCGCAAGATCGAGCCGGCGCAGCTTCGCCGGCTGATCGACACGGCGCCGCACGAGGCCGAGCAGGCGCGGCGCGACGGTCTCGTCGACAAGATCGGCTATCGCGCCGACGCGCTCGAGGATGTCTACCAGCGAGCGAACGGCAAGCGCCATCTCGTGACCCTGGCGGAATATGCCGGCGACGAGACACGGACCAAGCAGCGCGGCGAGGTCATCGCGCTCGTGCGGGCAAGCGGCGCCATCATGTCGGGCGGCGGCGAGAGCGGGCCGCTCCAGGACGAGGCGTCAGCCGACGCCGAGGACGTGGTCGAGGCGCTGGAGAATGCGTCGCAGGCCAAGGACGTGCGTGCCATCGTGCTGCGCATCGACTCGCCCGGCGGCACCTATCCCGCCGCCGACGCCATCGCCGACGCAGTCGGCCGGGCCCGCGCTGCCGGCAAGCCCGTCATCGTCTCGATGGGCGACGTGGCAGCCTCGGGCGGCTATCTCGCCGCCGTGCGCGGCGACGTGATCGTGGCCCAGCCGACGACCATCACCGCGTCGATCGGCGTCTTCAGCATCTGGCCGATGGCCCAGGAGCTGCTGACCTCGCTCGGTATCAACGTCGAGCGCGTCTCGGTCGGCCGCAACGCTGGCATGCACTCGACCTTCCAGCCGCCGACACCCGCCCAGCGCGCCGCGATCAACCGCGAGCTCGACGTCATCTACGCGGCCTTCACGGCCCAGGTCGCCGAATCGCGCAACCTCGACGCCAACCGCATCGACGCCGCCGCCCGCGGCCGCGTCTTCAGCGGCATCGACGCCAAGCGCGCCGGCCTGGTGGACGAGCTGGGCGGCCTGCAACTCGCCCTCAACATCGCCAAAGCCAAGGCGGGCATCGGCGAGGGTCGCAAGATCGAGATCCGCCGCTATCCCGACGAAGCCGACCGGCTGCAGCGCTTGATCGACCGCCTGTTCAGGCTGGCGGGTGTCACGGCGTCGCCGAACCTCGCGATGCCGCGCGAAGTGCGCGAGGCGCTGGCGAAGTTCGGGGTCGCGGCGCGGCCAGGCAACGTCCGCCTGCCGCCCCTGCCGCCGCTTTGGCGCTAGCGCCATTCATCGAGGCGCGCGGGGATCGCCTTCATGCGCCCAGGCGGACGCTGGCCAGCGTTTCGAGCCTGTCGTCCGTTCGCCGCAGCAGCGCCAGCTCCTCGACCCGCCCGGTCATGGGCAGGTTCTGGCGCCCGACGATGCGGGCCACCTGCTCGGCCTCGACGGCGCTGCGGAACCGGCCAAGTGTGATATGCGGCTCGAACGCCTCGCTGCCGGGAACCGGATTCAGGATCTCGTAAAGCGCCGACAGCTCGGCTGCCCCGTCCGACGGTTCTGCATACAGGTACAGGTCGGATCGGACGATCCTGTCGATCTGGAACCAGAAAGGCCGCCGTTCGACGGTCTCCAGCGCCGCCCGCAATTCGGCTTCGCGATTGTTCGCGGCACCGAACACGAGGGTGAAGTGCGGGCCGATCAGGTCCGCTTCCTGCAGATGATACTGGGCCCGCAACCGGCGCAGCGCCGTGTCGTCGGCCTCGCCGAGCACCGGCCAGGCCACGACGTAGAGCATCTCAGCTGTAGCTCTTGGCCATGCCCAGCGCCGGATCCATCACCGCGCCGTAGGGCGGGAACGGATAGCGCAGGCCATTCTTGCCGAGATGGCCCATGCCCTCGACCGCCCGCAGCAGCTCGTCCGGCGGGCAGGCCATCAGCAGCTCGTCGTCAGCCACGCCGCCGTAGCGGCGCTCGGCGAAGCAGGGCAGCGACAGCGAAGTCTGGCGCGTGGCCAGCGCCCGGCCCCACGAATCGGCGCAGGCGCTCTCGCCCGTCACGGTGAAGTCGTAGCGACGGTAGCGGTGATACTGCAGGCCGTTGATGAAATAGATCATCTGGCCGGGCGTGCCGTAGAACAGGCAGATGTCGGGCGGATCGAGGCGCGCCGCGCGCAGCGGCGACACGACCAGGCCGTTGTACTTGCCGTCCGGCACGCGCGGCATCTGCGCCTGATGGGCAGCCGACGCCTCCTTGTTACCGAACCAGACGCCGTTCATGTGGTCGCCCGACAGAAA
>JAGNNA010000401.1 GCA_017990895.1 Reyranella sp. | reverse complement strand
CTCGTTCTGCTGCCGGCGGCCGCCAACGTTAACCAAGTCCCGAAGATCGCCTTGGGCGGCTTCGCCGATGCGCGCGGCCTCGTGGCGGCGCTGGCGCTGGGCTGCGAGGGCATCAACATGGGCACCCGCTTCATGGCCACCAAGGAAGCGCCGATCCACCAGAACGTGAAGGAGAAGATCGTCGCCTCCGACGAACGCAGCACCTCGCTGATCCTGCGCACCATGCGCAACACCAGTCGCGTCTACGGCAACAGCATCGCCAAGAAGACGATCGAGATGGAAGGCGAGGGCAAGACCATCCAGGAGATCGGCCCGATCGTCGCCGGCGCCAAGGGCAAGGTCGTCTACGAAACCGGCGACATGGAACACGGCATCTGGTCGGCCGGCACCTGCATGGGGCTGATCAACGACATCCCGTCCTGCAAGGAGCTGGTCGAGCGCATCGTCAGTGAGGCCGAGGAGATGATCCGCGGCCGGCTGGCCAAGTCGCTCGCGGCTTAGGGTCAGGGCCGCAATCAAGGGAGCGCGCAACTCCAGTTGCGCTCTTTCCTTGCCGGCTCAAGACAAGCTTGAGCGCCACTGGAGTGGCGCGCTCCAATGAGACGACCTTGGTGATTCCTGTATTGCTCTAGCGCGGCCGGGCGCGATAGCGCTTCCAGCGACGCCACAACAGGCCGCCAAAGGGCGGCAGCAAGCAGAGACAAGCGGCAGCGATCGCCATCGCTGCCGCCATGCAGTTCCAGCCCCGGCGCAGGCCCACGACGCAGTCCCAGTCGCGGGCCATGACCACCAGCGAGATCAGCAGGATCGGGTTGGCGAGCAGCGCCACCAGATAGAGCCGCCACGCCGGCGCCTCGACCCCGGGCCTCCACTGGCACACGAACGAACTCACGACCGCTCCCGCCAGCAGGGCCAGCGCGAAATACAGCGACGCCCGAACATCGAGGAAAGCGCCCGCGCCCGCCCCGACCAGGACGGCGGCGACGAGATGGCCCATGACGAACGGCGTGACGCGCAGCATGATCCTCAGCCGGCGATCAGGCTGGCGACCGCTTCGGGATGGCTATCCAGCATGCCGTGGTCGGCACCGGCAAGCGCGTCGAGACGGGCATTGGGCAGAAGCTGCAACATGCCGCGGCCGATCGCCCGCACGATCTCCGGGCTTCTGTCGCCGCAGATCACGAGGACCGGCGCCGCGAAGGAAGCGAGTTGCTCAGCCGTCGCTGTATCGTTGAAACTGCTGCGCACGTCGAGCGCGTTGCGCGGGGCGTTGGCGTCGAGATAGCCACGCACCGGATCGGGCATGCGGGCAAAGGCCCCCTCGCCGAACCAGTAATCGATCATCAGCCGCACCACGCCGGGTTCCCCCGTCGAGGCGCGGCTTGCATAGGCCTCGAAGTGCGCCGCCGCCGGATCGAGCGATTCACTGTCTTTGGCAATCTGAAGCGCCCGAAAGAAGACCGGCTCGAACAGGACCATCCTCTCGATCGTCGCGGGTGCCGCCTGAATCGCCGCCTGGATCGCAACGACACCGCCATAGGAGTGACCGGCCAGCCGGACCGGTCCGCCGATGCTTTCCGCAAGACGCGCCACCGCCGCCCCCATCAGGGCGGCGCGGCCCACCGGCTCATCCGGCACGCCGTCGGACCCGCCATAGCCCGGCAGGTCGACGGCCAGCATGCGGAACCGGTCCCGAAGGTGCGGCACCACGCGAGCCCAGGAACGGCTGTCGCCGGGTGAGCCATGAACCAGGACGAGAGGCGGCCCGCTTCCCTCGTCACGGTAACTGAGCTTCTGGCCGGCGGGCAATTCCAGGGTGGGCATCGGCAGGTCCCTTGCGTTAGCGGCGACGAAGAGTTTCACCGATATTTACATGCAAATACATTATATGTATATGCATACTATAATGTCCGGTAAAACACGATCCCCAAAATCATTGCGCAATGATACCCGTGCGGCGCTCGAAAGCTGTGCCGGCTGGAACGTCCGGCTGGCCGCCCGACGCGTCACCCGGTTCCTGGAGCAGCGCATGGATGGTGCCGGCCTGTCCTTTGCCCAGTTCGGCCTGATGGCGGAGATCGCTTCGGCCGACGACGACACGATCACCGCTCTGGCGACCCGCATGGGGCTCGACCAGTCGACCCTGTCGCGAACGCTGCGCACGCTCGAGGCCGACGGGCTGGTGGAGATCGCCGTCGCCGAGGGCGACCAGCGCCGTCGCATGGTGTGGCTCACCGAAAAAGGTGCGCGACGACTCGAGGCGGCCCTCGTTTCGTGGCGACAAGCCCATGCCGAGTTGGACAAGTTCCTCTCGCCGAATCTGGCGCGGCGCCTCGCCCTGGAGACCGAACGGTTATGACCAACGCCGCCCTGCTCGACAGTCGCACTGCCTGGATCACCGCCTCCGCGGCGCTTGCCATCCTCACATTGTGCTACGGCGCACCGCTGGTCTCGGTGGTCGCCATGAAGCCGATCGCGGCGGAACTGGAAACGTCGCGCTCGGGTGCGGCCGGCGCCGGTTCCGTGGTCTATATCGGCGCCGCGCTCGGCGGCATCGTCGCGGGGTGGCTGGCCGGCAAGCTCGGCGTGCGCCGTGTCGTGATCTTCGGCGGCACGATGGTTGGCGCGGGACTGATCCTCTCCTCCTCCGGCGGCATGCTGGAACTCTATGCCGGACACGGCGTGCTGATGGGACTGTTCGGCACAGCCTGCATGTTCTCGCCGCTGATCACCTATGTGAGCCGCTGGTTCGAGCGCCGCCGCGGCGCGGCCGTGGCGCTGATCTCCTCGGGCCAGGCCGTGGCCGGCGCGATCTGGCCGCCGATCCTGCAGCTCGGCGTCGATGCCTTCGGCTGGCGCTGGACGATGGTTGCGTTCGCGACCCTGACGGTAATCGCGGTGGTGGCGCTCACGGTCGTCTTCCTGCATCCGCCACCCGAGGAATCGGCGGCGGCGATCGGTGCGACGGACCGGCCACAGCCGACCGGCGATGTGCTCGGCATGCCGCGCAACAGGCTCATGATCCTGCTGATGGCCGCGGTGTTCTGCTGCTGCGTGCCCATGGCCGTGCCGATGCATCATGTGCCCGCCTTCTGCAGCGACCTCGGCATGACGCCGCAATACGGCGCCGCGATGCTGTCCGTCTTGCTGGGCTGTGCCTTCCTGGCACGACAGTTCTGGGGCTGGGTCGCCGATCGCATCGGCGGCCTGCAGAGCCTGCTGTGGAGTTCGCTCCTGCAGGCAACGGCGCTCGCCGGCTTCCTGCTCACCAAGGACCAGGCGGCGCTGTTTGCTATCTCCGCGCTGTTCGGTATCGGCCTGTCCGGCCTATTGCCCGCCTATGTCATCACCGTGCGCGAATACTATCCGGTCGAGGAAGCCAACTGGCGCATCCCCACCGTACTGTTCGCCGGCCTGCTGGGTATGGCGGTAGGCGGCTGGGGTGCCGGTTTCCTCTACGATGCCTTCTCGGGCTACCTGCCCGCCTTCGCCGTCGGGATGGCGTTCAATCTCGCCAATCTCGCCGTCCTGCTGTTCCTGGTCTCGCGCACTCACACCAGGTTGATGCGACAGCCGCAGACCTCGACCTGACCGACGCCGTGCCGGCGGCCGCGCTTCTCGGCGGCGGCCAGCACGCGTTCGCGATCGACGACGTTCACGTCGTAGGCCGAGACGCCCGGACCGCGCCCGTCGACGATCGGCACGAAGCGAATCTGCGAACCATCGAGCCGGATGATGTTGTCGACGGCGGGCCGATTCAGGATTCGCGACCAGGAAGCGGCGGCGCCGTCGGGATCGTCATGCTGGATCTCGACGCCGGCCAGACCATTGGTGACGTCCGAGCGCGCATGCTTCGTCCAGTCCTTCTCGGCAGGCGGCCACCACAGAGCGGGATCGACGCCCGGCGGCGCGAAGGTCGTGTCGAGCGACAGCAGCACGCCGTTCGTGTCCGAGGGATGGAAGTGGGTGTACTGGTATTCGGGCAGGTCCTTCTCGGCCACGGCGCGGACCCCCAGCGCGGTGACCCTCTGCCGCTCGGCCACCGCATCGGGCACCTGCAGGATCACCATGTAGCCACCATCGCCCTTGCGGCGCTCGATGTAGCGGCCGGCCGACGTGCCGTCCTTGAACGGCGATACGATCTCCAGGAAATCGTTGCCAGTCGGGCAGACGACATTGGCCAGCCCCCACTTGGCGACGCCGGGATCGCGATAGGCGACCTCGATGCCGAGAATGTCGCACAGCTCCTCAGTGGAGCTCTCCAGGTCTTTGCAGACAAAGACGCATTGCCTCAGTCTCATCGCTTCGCTCCCGTTCCTTCGTTGTATGGTCTATCGTAACGCCATGCGGACCGTATGGACCATGGG
>JAGNNA010000400.1 GCA_017990895.1 Reyranella sp. | reverse complement strand
GCACCAGGACGGCGGTCGCGAGCGGGAAGAGTCTCGGCATTGTCTATCCTTTGGGTTGTATTAGGAGACGGCAATGCACGCGCCATTTCCCTTACCGGGCCGTCTAGGCCCCGATATAGTCTGCCCGGCGACCGAAATGTGGCCGCGTTGAGGTTTTGTTCTCTCTGGGGATAACCCATGGCCTATGATTACGATCTCTTTGTCATCGGCGCCGGCTCGGGCGGCGTGCGCGCCTCGCGCATTGCGGCCAGCCACGGCGCGCGCGTCGGGATCTGCGAGGATTACCGGGTCGGCGGCACCTGCGTGATCCGCGGCTGCGTGCCGAAGAAGCTGCTGATGTACGGTTCCAAGTTCGCGCACGAGTTCGAGGATGCGGCAGCCTTTGGCTGGACCGTTCAGGAGCCGACCCATTCCTGGGCGACGCTGCGTGACAACGTGAACAGGGAAGTCGACCGGCTGAACGCGGTGTACCTGCGCCTGCTTGACGGCGCCGGCGTAAAGCTCCACATGGGCCGTGGCCGCCTGATGGACCGTCACACGATCCAGGTGGGCGAGGAGACGATCACCGCCGACAAGATCCTGATCGCAACCGGCGGCCACCCGGTTGTGCCCGCAATCCCGGGATGCGAGCTGGCGATCACCTCGAGCGACGCCTTTCATCTTCCCGAGCTGCCGAAGCACATCACCATCGTCGGTGCGGGGTACATCGCCGTCGAATTCGCCGGCATCTTCCACGGGCTCGGCGCCAAGGTCGACATCGTACTGCGGCGCGA
This sequence comes from Reyranella sp., assembly GCA_017990895.1. GTDB lineage: Bacteria > Pseudomonadota > Alphaproteobacteria > Reyranellales > Reyranellaceae > Reyranella. The sequence goes on along the minus strand of JAGNNA010000400.1, from coordinate 3,600 downwards.
CCGCGTGCTGCGCGGCTTCGACGAGGAATGCCGTACCTTCGTGCATGAGGCTCTGAAGGACAGCGGTATCCGCATGCGCACCGAGATGGAGATTGTGCGCATCGTCGCAAAGGGCGAGGATGGGAAGGGCGGCCCGTTCGAAGTCCACACGCCCATGGGCGGCATGTTCGAGACCGATTGCGTGATGTACGCCACCGGACGCGCGCCCAATACGTCCGGCATCGGGCTGGAGAAGGCGGGCGTGCAGCTCAACAAGGCGGGCGCCATAGCGGTCGACGAATGGTCGAAGACCACGGCCGACAACATCTGGGCGGTGGGTGACGTCACCGACCGCATCAACCTCACGCCGGTCGCCCTGATGGAAGGCCATTGCTTCGCCGACACCGAGTTCGGCAGGAAGCCGCGCAAGGCCAATCATCACGATGTGCCGTCGGCCGTCTTCTGCCAGCCCGAGATGGCCAATGTCGGGCTGAGCGAGGAACACGCGAAGCTGCAGCTCGGCGAACTGCGCATCTATACGGCGGCGTTCCGACCGATGAAGTACACGGTCTCGGGCCGGCACCAGCGCACGTTCATGAAACTGATCGTCGAGGCCGCGACCGACCGGGTGGTCGGCATCCACATGGTCGGGGACGACGCGGCCGAACTGATCCAGGGCCTGGCGGTCGCCATGAAGGCAGGGGCCACCAAGGCCCATTTCGACGCCACGGTGGGCATCCATCCCACCGCCGGCGAGGAGTTCGTCACCATGCGCACGGCACGGGCGGATTCGGCCCCGACCCGGGCAGCCGCGGAGTAGAACGGGGCCGGCCTGCCGGCTGGCCTTTTTTCCACAGCACGTATAGGTTCACCCACCCCGCCGGCCCCTTTCGCCCGCGGGCCGAGGAGGAGTCGATGACCGCGATCCAGGGCCAGTCCAGGGCCGATTCGCGAACCGCCGCAAAAGGGCAGTCCCGCAGTTCGAGTGCCGCCGATTGGTCGCCGACCAGCTGGCGCAGCCGTCCGGCGCTGCAGATGCCGGTCTATCCGGATGCCACCGCTCTGGCCAACGCCGAGGCGCGCCTGCGCCGCTATCCGCCGCTGGTGTTTGCCGGCGAGGCGCGCAAGCTCAAGGCGTCGCTGGCCAAGATCGCCAACGGCGAGGCCTTCCTGCTGCAGGGCGGCGACTGCGCCGAGAGCTTCGCCGACTTCACCGCCAACAATATTCGCGACACCTTCCGCGTGCTGCTGCAGATGGCCGTCGTGCTGACCTACGGCGCCGGCATGCCGGTGGTGAAGCTCGGCCGCATCGCCGGCCAGTTCGCCAAGCCGCGCTCTTCCAACGTCGAGAAGATCGGCGACGTCGAGCTGCCGTCCTATCGCGGCGACAACGTCAACGGCATCGAGTTCACGGCCGCCGCACGCTTGCCCGATCCGGAGCGCATGGTGCAGGCCTACAACCAGTCGGCCGCGACGCTCAACCTGCTGCGGGCCTTCGCCCAGGGCGGCTATGCCGACCTGCACGAGGTCAATCGCTGGAACCTCGACTTCGTCCGCAACTCGCCGGCCTCGGCGCGCTACGAGGATCTCGCGGCCCGGCTCGACGAGACGCTGAACTTCATGGCGGCGTGCGGGCTGAATTCCGCGACGACGCCGCAGATTGCCGAGACCGACTTCTTCACCAGCCACGAGGCGCTGCTGCTGCCCTACGAGGAAGCGTTGACCCGCGTCGATTCGACGTCCGGCGACTGGTACGACTGCTCGGCCCACATGCTTTGGATCGGCGACCGTACGCGCCAGCCCGACGGCGCCCATGTCGAGTTCCTCCGTGGCGTCCGCAATCCGATCGGCTTCAAGGCCGGTCCGACGCTTCCGACCGACGAACTGCTGCGCCTGATCGACACTTTGAACCCGTCGAACGAGGCCGGCCGCATCGTGATCATCGCCCGCATGGGTGCCGACAAGGTGGGCGACAAGCTGCCCGCATTGGTCCGCACGTTGAAGCGCGAGGGCCGGACGGTCGTATGGTCGTGCGATCCCATGCACGGCAACACGGTCACCGCCTCGAACGGCCGCAAGACCCGTCCGTTCGACGCGATCCTTCGCGAGGTGAGGGAGTTCTTCGCGGTGCACCGGGCCGAGGGCACCCATCCCGGCGGCGTACACTTCGAGATGACCGGCCAGGAAGTCACGGAGTGCATCGGCGGATCGACCGACATCACGGTCGACAACCTCAACGAGCGCTACGAGACGCTGGTCGATCCGAGACTGAATGCCAGCCAGGCGCTCGAACTCGCGTTCCTGCTCGCCGAGCAGCTCAAGGCGGAGCGCCTGTCCGTTGCAAGGGCCCGCCCGGCCGTCTGAACGACGACCGAGGCTTGGCGCGAGAGCCCGGGGAGGGCCATGACGCATCCTGAGAACGGCGAGATTTCTCGCTACACCGATCATTACTTCAATCGCTCGAAGCAGGTGATCGGCAAGTTCGGCGACTGCAGGGTTACCTACGCGATCTTCATGCGGCGGCCGGTGGTCTTCGCGCCGCGGCTCGCGCTCGAATGGCTGGAAGAGACCGGCCGCGCGCGCAACACCGCGGTCGAGCTCGACATGCGCTATCGCGAGGGCAAGTGGGTCGGGGCGGGCGAGCCGATGATGTACATCACCGGCTCCTTCTTCCATCTAGTCGACCTCGAGACGATCTTCCTGCAGAAGCTCGGGCCGGCCTGCGTTGCAGCCTACAACGCCTGGACGATGTGCGCGGACATGCCGAAGTCGGCCTTCCTCGCGATGGACGCGCGCCATTGCGCGGGCCGGGAGATGGCCGAGATGATGGCCTATGCCGCGTCGGTTGGTTCGGCGCGGGCCAAGCGCAAGGTCGGGGCCGTCGGCTTCATCGGCAATGCCACGCACGCCACGGCCCACTTCTTCGGCCGTGAGTTCGGACTCGGCACCATGCCGCACGCCCTGATCGGCTATGCGGGATCGACGGTTCGTGCCGCCGAGATGTTCCACGAGACCTTTCCGGACGAGGGGATGACGGTCCTCGTCGACTATTTCGCGCGCGAGATTTCCGACTCGCTCGAAGTCTGCCGGCGCTTCCCCGAACTGGCGGCGCAGGGAAACCTGTCGCTGCGCCTCGATACGACGGGCGGCCGCTACCTCGAAGGCCTCGATCCCGCGTCGTCCTATGCCGTACTCGAGCGCTTTTCCCCCGAATCGATCCGCGGCTACCGGAGCGAGGAGGAACTGCGCTACCTCGTCGGCACCGGCGTCTCGGCCGCAGCGATCTTCCACCTGCGGGCGGAGCTCGACCGCAACGGCTTCGACAAGGTGAAGATCGTGGCGTCTTCCGGCTTCGGTCCGGCCAAGTGCCGGATTATGGCCGAGGCGAAGGCCCCGATCGACGTCGTGGGCTCGGGCTCGTTCCTGCCGTCCAACTGGTCGGAAACCTATGCCACCGCCGACATCGTCGAATATGATGGCGAGAAGCGTGTGAAGATCGGCCGCGAGTTCCTGCATCGCAACCGGCCGGCGGACGCGACCAAGCCGCTCTAACCAATCGGAGGCACACATGCTCAAGCTCTATTTCGCGCCCGGCGCCTGCTCGACTGCCTCGCATATCGG
>JAGNNA010000399.1 GCA_017990895.1 Reyranella sp. | reverse complement strand
GTTCGGGCGCATCGCCCTCGGCCGCTTTCGGGCGGCTGAGGAAGTCGATCTTCTCGGCGATGATCTCGCAGCCGTAGCGGTCGACGCCCGCCGCATCGGTCCACTTCGTGTAGTGGATGCGGCCCTGGACCAGGACCTTCATGCCCTTCTCGCAGTTCTCGGCGACCGACTTGCCGAGCCCGTTGAAGCAGGTGATGCGGTGCCATTCGGTGTCCATCACGCGGTAGCCGTGCTCGTCGCGGACCGCGCGGCCTTCCGAGAGGCGGGGGCGCGAGGTGGCGAGGGTGAAGTGGGTGATCTTCGTGCCGCCTTGGGTGGTGCGGGCTTCCGGGGCCTGACCGATGTTGCCGGCAAGGATGACGATGTTCTGCATGGTGGTTCTCCTGGATTTCGCTGAAGGGACCATCCCTTCGACAAGACCCGTCAGAAGCCTGTCGGGAGACGTCCGCACGGCTGGGCCATGGATCAGCCGGAAACCCCCGAGGGTCCGGGGTGGCGCGGGCAGCCTTGGTACAGGGCAACACGGCCCGGGCAGGAGTTGGGGTTGCGGGCAGGAAACCGAACAGGCTTAGGGGATTGTCCGTCGAAGGGGAGGTGCCTCAGCCGGATCACAGGGGGAGAGACCCAAGCGGACACGCTCAGACCGATCTCATCCGGCAATGTCAGGCCCAGGGGAACCATCCCGGAAAGGGAGAAAGGGATCACCACGCCCAACTGCCCCCCTGCCCCGCTGATCTCTTGCCGCGCGGGCTCGGCGCGAGTACGCCAGACGCATTGGATCAATCGGAGCACCCGATGCCTGATTTCAACCTCGCGGACATGTCGCTCGCCGAGCTGCGCGATTTGCAGAAGTCCGTGGCCAAGGCGATTTCCACCTTCGAAGCCCGGCACAAGGCGGTGGCCCGCGAAAAGGTCGAGATGCTCGCCAAAGAACTCGGCTTCACCCTCGCCGAACTGACGGCACTGGAGGAACCGAAGCGCAAGCGGGCGCCCTCGACGAAGATCTATCTGCATCCCGAGAACCCGGCCCTCACCTGGTCCGGCCGGGGACGCAAGCCGGGCTGGTTCGCCGCCCATGTCGATGCGGGCAAAGACCCAGACGTGCTGCTCGGCTGACTTACGGGAATCGCTGTCCAATGGACCGACTCGCCCCATCTGCTGTTTGCGAGGATCGCGAAGCCGACCCCGCGTAGCCGCAGTGTTCCCGTAGATCGGGCCGACGTAAAGGTGAAAGGCCCTGGCGACGGCCGCCGCCACCCTCGTACGCCCGACGCAATGGGTGGGGAGTAGCCAGTGACAGTGCGGCTGGGCTTTTCCCGCTGCCGGAAAGCGCAAGTCATCCCGAGTGGGGCTAGAAAGATTGTAATCTTCGTGCTACATATTTTGAAAATCTGTAGTGCGAAGGTGGCAAATGCCTACTCCACATACTCCTCCCGCGGCCGTGCGCCGCGCCCTTCGGAAGCTCGGCGCGGATATCCACGATGCCAGACGCCGTCGAAAGCTACCGATGGCGGTCGTCGCGGAGCGCGCCTTCACGTCCCGTTCGACCTTGCAAAGGGTCGAAGCCGGCGACACAAATGTTAGCATCGGCATCTATGCAGGCATACTTCAGGCTCTTGGCCTGCTTGAAGGTCTTGGTCAAGTTGCCGACATAAGCAACGACAGCGTCGGGCAGGCACTGGCGAGTGCCGATCTGCCAAAGCACATTCATCTCAAGCGGCCAACGAGGTCGTCCCGCGATGGCTGACTTCGAAGTCCATATCGATCTCCACGGTCGCACTCGCCCGATCGGACTGGCGAGAAGCAACCGCGTTCGCGGCACAGAGACCATCCTTTTCGAATATGACGGCGCTTGGCTTGAGGACGCCGAGCGCTTCTCACTCGAGCCCGCGCTTGCTCTCACGCGTGGCGCCTTCGCTCCTCCGGCCGGACTGGTGACCTTCGGATCCATCGGCGACTCCGCGCCAGATACGTGGGGCCGCCGCCTCATGCAGCGCGCTGAGCGACGCTTCGCCGACCGCGAGGGCCGAACAGTCCGCACGCTCACGGAAAGTGACTACCTGCTCGGGGTCGCAGATGAGACGCGGCTCGGCGCGTTACGGTTTCGCTGGGTCGGCGAAGAGGCCTTCCAAGCGCCGATCAGGGCCGGCGTGCCGGCCCTGATCGAGCTGGGCCGTCTGCTTCAGATCACCGAGCGGATTCTCCGGGACGAGGAAACGGACGAAGACCTTCAACTGATCTTCGCGCCCGGCTCCTCCCTCGGCGGTGCACGGCCGAAGGCCTCGGTCATCGACCAACATGGCCATCTCTCCATCGCCAAGTTCCCGAAGGAGACCGACGACTACAGCATGGAAACCTGGGAGGAGATCGCGCTGCGGCTGGCCGGCCAAGCCGGCATCGCCACCCCGCAACACGAACTTGTCGAAGTGGCCGGCAAGTCGGTGATGCTATCGCGACGCTTCGATCGCGATGGCGCGATCCGCATCCCGTTCCTGTCCGCAATGGCGATGATGGGCGCCAGGGACGGCGAGCGTGGCAGCTACCCCGAGATCGTCGATGCCCTGGCCCAGCATGGCGCGCAGGGAAAGACGGACGCCCACGCGCTCTATCGGCGCGTCGCCTTCAATGTGCTGATCTCCAATGTCGACGATCATCTGCGCAACCACGGCTTTCTCTGGCTCGGCAAGGCCGGGTGGTCGCTCTCGCCCGCCTATGACCTCAATCCGGTGCCCACCGATCTCAAGGCGCGTGTGCTGACGACGAACATCGACCTCGACGAGGGAACCTGCTCGCTCGATCTGCTCGAACAGGCGTCGGAATATTTCGCACTCACGCTGGCGCAAGCCCGAGCGATCATCAAAGAGGTCGCGACCGTGACCGCGACATGGCGCGAGACCGCGAAGGCCGTCGGCGCCCGGTCGGCCGAGATCACCCGCATGGCCAGCGCCTTCGAGCATGACGATCTCACGCGAGCGCTGGCGCTATGACCAGGACCTTTTTTCATAGCTTCGATCCGCAAGCCGCAAGCCCGGTCTCCGGGGCCACCGTCGATCTGGAAGTCTCCGAGATCGAGGATGCCGGTATCCGGGAGGTGCTGCAGACGCCAGGCGCAGCCTATGGCGCCTGGTCGATCCTCGATGCGCTGTTGACCCCGACCGGCGCAGGCACGCCGTTCGTGTTTAGGGAGCCGCTCGGTCAAGCACGGGAGGTCAAGGTCGCGCTCTCAGGCTTGTTCGGACGGTTCGTCGCGCGTGCCTACCTCGAGCGCTACTTCAACCTCTCGATCTTCGCCCATCTCGGCAGCCGCACGATCGACCTTGATCGCCGCCGTCAGGTCAAGATCACGCGCCTATCCCGCGGCGACCTGCCCGACTGGATCGCCTGCGCATCCGACCTGTCGTCGCTGACTGTCGCCGAAGCCAAGGGTTGCCATGATGTCGGCGGTCCCGCCAAAGCGCTGGACCGAGCATGGGCGCAGGCCCGGCGGATCGACGTCACCGCCCGAGGCCGCAAGGTCACGGTGAAGCGTATCGCGATCGCCACGCGCTGGGGAATGGCGACGGCCGGTCCAGCCGATGCCCGCCTTTCGGTTCGGGACCCGGTCGAGGAAGGCGAGCCGCATACCCAGGAGGAGAAGGACGCGCTCTTCATCGGCATGCTTCGGCTCCATATCGCCAATCTCATCAAACCGCTCGGGCATGCCGAACTAGCGGACGCGCTTCGCGGCCTCACACTGCAATCATTCCCACGAAGGCTCGAAGGTGAGACCCAGCGGGCGCGATCGCTGCTCGACACATCCCCGGTGCGGGATGTGGACAAGGCGAGCGCCGCCATGGACGGTCTGATCGGCGGCATCGTCACCCGCGCGGGACCGCTTACCGACACCGGCGTTGAGCCTGCCGATCAAGAAGCACTCTCCCGCCTTAATCTCCGGCCAGTCTTTGTCGGGGTCGAGCACGAGCTCATTCGCGCTGCTATCGATGCCGAGCCGCAAGCCATTCGCAGCCGTCTCGCCGAAAAAGGGAGTCCGGACGAGTTTGCACGACCGGACCGTGCCGGCGGCTGGATCATTCCGCTTGGCCAAGAGCGGCGCATCATAGGCGGCATCTGAGACCACGACGGCGGAAGACAAGCATCATGGAAAACGGCTCGCCAGACCATGCGGGCAGGATCGGGGCAGAAGACATGGACGCGCAGGAGAATGACCTCTCGAACGAAGCCGCAGCACTTGCCGACATTCTAAAATGGTCAGCGGATCTGCCCGCCTGGCAGCGCGATGCGCTCAGGCGGCTGTGCGGTCAGTCCAAGCTGGAGACTGCCGACATCACGGCGCTCGTCGCGATCTGCAAAGGCGCTGATGCCGGCAGTCCGCTCGAT
>JAGNNA010000074.1 GCA_017990895.1 Reyranella sp. | reverse complement strand
CAGCGACTTGCCGAGCTTCAGCCCGCCGCGCAGCGTGCTGTCGAACTTGTCGAGCGGCATGTGGCGGATGGCGGCGTTGGTGCCGGTCTGCCAGATCACCAGCGAGGCCGGGTTCTCCTGCATCTCGACCTGCATGCGGGCGGCCATCTCCTCGACGTCCTGGCCACCGATCCCGCGGTTGATCACCTCGATGTCGATGCCGGGCAAGGCCTTCTCCAGGCCGATGCGGAGCTGCGTGGGATAGGCGAAGGCCGGATTCGAGACGCCGTACCCGGCAGTCGTCGACGAGCCAAGTGCGATGATGCGCAGCGTCTTTTTCTCGGCGATCGCCCTGCGCGCGACCGGCAGGTTCGTCCCCAGCGCGAGCAGGCCCGGCTTGGCGCGACACAGCGTCATTGACTGCGCCTGGGCCGTTCCGGCAGGCGCAAGAAAGAGGGCCGCGACCAACACGGCAATCGCACGGATCATCGGGGCGCCCCCGTTGCCGTCCGGACGCAAGCCGGCGGCCGCGCGTGACCGCGCTTGAACCAGGCCGCGATGTAAGCGGCCACACACATGATGACGATGCCCAGGATGCTCACGACAATCTGCGACAAGATCGAATCTTCATAGTGGCTGACGATCACCTGGCCGCTGAGGGCCAGGAACGTCCCAATGCAGAATATAAGCAATGAAGCTTCACCGCATCTGCGAAGTGGCTCCCAGATCCGCCATTTCAGGGCCGGGGCGTCGATCGGCACGGCGATCCGGACCAGCCAGGCGACGGCCAGGAAATGCAGGAACCGCAGGATGTCGATGTTGGTCTTGTCGATCGGATAGATGACCCGCGCCACCCAGGTCGGCACCAGCCTTTCCAGCGGATTGTACTGCCAGGACAGGGCGATGAACGCCGCGAACAGGAGGAAGGCAACCGCGAGTATGGTCAATGGAGCCCGGAACCGGTCAAGCCAGGCCAGACCGGGACCGAACACGGCGCACGCGGCTCCGACATGGAAGACGACCTGCCAGGCCAGGGGGTTGAAGTACCAGACCTTCTCATCGGGGTAGGCCGGCAGGTTCCAGTTCAAGTGACAGGTCGCGGCATAGAGCAGCAACGAAACGCCGATCACGACCCACGGAAAGCGCACCACCATGGGGAGGACCAGCGGGAAGACCGCCAGCAGCACGATATAGAGAGGCAAGACATCCAAATTGACCGGCCGGAACTTGAGCAGCGCCGCTTCCAGGATGGCCCGATACGGATTCTGGCCGAGGCCCAGCAGCTCCATCTCCTCGATCAGCGCCGGTGTATCGCGCGCGATCGAGACCCAGGCGATCTGCGCCGAGAAGGCCACGAACAGCAGGATGTGGGCAACGTAGAGCTGCCAGACGCGGCGATAGATGCGCGCGGCGGTGCGCGGCCATCCCTCCTGGTCCAGCATGCGGCTGTAGGCGATGACCGCGGTGTAGCCGGAGATGAAGACGAAGATCTCGGTCGCGTCGCTGAAGCCGTAGTTGCGGACGGTCAACCAGCTCACGATGTTGGTCGGAATGTGGTCGAGGAAGATGAACCACAGGGCGAGCCCGCGGAACAGGTCGAGACGGATGTCGCGAACGGAGGCGGCGACCATGCCTATTGGTACCGCAGACGAATCGTCTGCGCTACGCTTCGCGCCGGAGGAAAGAATGACCCGGACACCGTTGCTGCTCGTCCCCGGCGTATTGTGCTCGCCCCGCCTGTTCGCCGCGCAGGTCGCGGCGCTTTCGAACCAGGCCGACATCATCGTGCCCGACTGGCGCACCGCGCCGCTATCCATCTGGGACAGTTGGGCGAGTGCCGCTCGCTGGGTCGTCGACCAGATGCCCGCGGAGAAGTTCGCGCTGGCTGGTCTGTCGCTGGGCGGCATGCTGGCGGTCGAGATCATGCAGTTCGCCGCCGATCGCGTGACAAAGCTCGCCCTGCTCGACACCGGCATGAGGAGCCAGAGCGAGTCGGAGCGCGCGATCCGGCGCGCCCGCATCCGGCTGGTGAACGAAGGGCATTTCGAGCTGGTTCTCGGCATGCAGATGGCGCGCTTCATCCCGGCCTATCGCCTGCCCGACAAGGCGCTGGTCGACGAGGTCATGACGATGTGCGGCGAGATCGGCGTCGAGATCTACAAGCGCCAGGAGGAGCTGGCGGCTATCCGCACCGACCGGCGGCCCGACCTGCCGCGGATCAAGTGCCCGACCATCGTCGTCTGCGGCCGCGACGACGCGGCAACGCCCTTGTTCCTGTCCGAGGAGATCGCCAAGGCGATCCTGGCGGCGGCGCTCGTGGTTGTCGACCAGTGCGGCCATCTCGTCACCATGGAGAAGCCCGAGGAGGCCAACCTGATCCTGAGGACCTGGCTGGACAGGTGAGCTTGGCGGACCGCCCTTGTCATCGCGAGCGGGGTAGCCCCCGCTCTGGAGCCGAAGGCGAAGAATCTCACACCCGCAACGGAATCGTCTGATCGTTCCGTGAGGTCCTTCACTGCGTTCAGGACGACAGGAGACTTCAGCCGATCACCTTCTTCTCGCGCAGCGCCGCAATCTCCGCCGCGCCGAGGCCCGCCAGTTCGGTCAGCACCTGATCGGTGTGCTCGCCCAGCGCGGGCGGTGGGCGCGTGTCGTCGACCGGCGTGTCGGAGAAGTGGAAGTTCGAACCGATCAGCGGCACGTCTCCGACGCGGCTGTGCTTGTAGGTCTTCAACATGCCGCGGCGCTTCACTTCCGGCTCGTCGAGCGCTTCCTTCATGGTGCGGATCGGGCCGGCCGGGAGGTGCCGCAGCTTCTGGGCCCAGTTCTCCTTGGTGTCGGTCGTCAGCACCTCTTCCATGAGGCGCGTCAGCTCGGGCTTGTTGGCCACGCGGTTCGCGACCGTATCGAAGCGCGGGTCGGTCACCCATTCGGGATGGCCCAGCGCCTTTGCGGTGTCGGCGAACAGCTTCTGGTTCGCGACCGCCATGTAGATCTTGCCGTTCGCCGTCTCGAACGAACTGTTGGGTGCCGACGCGAAATGGCCGTTGCCGGCGCGCCGCGGCTGCTCCCCGCCGATCAGGTAGTAGGAGCCCATGTTGCCCAGCGACACCAGCGCCGTGTCGTAAAGGGCCAGATCGATCTGCTGGCCCTTCCCGGTGTCGCGGCGCGCATAGAGCGCGGCGTTGACCGCGGCCACCGAATGGATCGCCGTCATCGTGTCGACGATCGCGATGGCATGGCGCAGTCCCTCGCCATTGGCTTCGCCATTGACGCTCATCATGCCCGACTCGGCCTGCAGCACGGGATCGTAGCCCGGCCGGTCCGACAATGGCCCGGTCTGTCCATAGGCCGAGATCGAGAGGTAGATCAGCTTCGGATACTTCGCCGCGACGCTCGCATAGTCGAAGCCGTACTTCTTCAACACGCCCGGCCGGAAGTTCTCGACCATCACGTCGGCACCGGCGAGCAGCTTGTGCACGATCGCCTGGCCTTCCGGCTTGGTGAAGTCCAGCGCGACGCTCTTCTTGCCCCTGTTGTAGGTCATGAAGAAGTGGCTCTCGCCATGGAGCCCACCGGCCCGCGGGCCAGCGCCCTTGCGGGTGTCGTCGCCGCCGTCGGGGTTCTCGATCTTGATCACCTCCGCGCCCATGTCCGAGAGCATCTGGGTGCACATGGGCCCCGCGATCACGCGGGAGAAATCGATGACGCGAATGCCGTCGAGCGGCGGCCGACCTGATTTTGACATGGCTGCAAGGTAGGGCTGCAAGCGGCGCGCTGTCCATCCGATGCGCATGCGCTAAACTGCGGTCCCATGGACACATTCCGCACATCGCTGTCTCGCCGCAGCCTCTTCGCTCTCCCCCTGCTCGCCGCCCTGCCCGCCGCCGCGCAGACCGAAACGTTTCCGACCAAGGCCATCCGGATCATCGTGCCCTTCGCACCCGGTGGCTCGGGCGACATCACGGCGCGCCTGGTCGGCAAGTACATCGAGGAGAAGACTGGTCAGCCCTTCATCGTCGAAAACAAGCCGGGCGCCAACGGGATCGTGGGTGCGATGTCGGTGAAGGTCGCGCCGCCGGACGGCTACACGCTGATGCTGGCCACGACCTCGACCAACGCCGCCAACGTCCACATGTACAAGAACCCGGGCTACGATCCCGAGAAGGACTTTTCGGTCGTCGGCATCATCGGCTCGTCCGGCACCTTCCTGGTGGTGCCGGCCGACAGCCCCTACAAGACGTTGGCCGACCTGCTGGCCGATGCCAAGGCGCGGCCCGGCAAGCTCAACTTCGGCTATTTCAACGCGAGTTCGCAGGTGCCGGCCGAGGTGTTGGCCGCGAGGGCCGGCGTCACCTGGCAGGGCGTCGGCTACAAGGCGATCGGCAATGCCTGGAACGACCTCTACGGCGGCGCCATCAACTTCATGTTCGTCGACCTCACCGCCGGACGTGGCCAGGTCGTCGACAAGAAGGCACGCGCGCTTGCCATCTCGCTTCCGAGCCGCAGCCCGCTCTATCCCGACATCCCGGTGCTCGCCGAGACCTTCCCGGGCTTCACCACCTCGGGCTTCCTCGCCATCGCGGTGCCGAAGGCGACGCCGCTGCCGATCCAGCAGCGCCTGAACACGCTGATCAACGAAGCCATCACCGCACCCGAGAACAACAAGCGCCTGACCGAGGAATTCGCGCTGACCGCCAAGCCGCTGACGCTCGAACAATGCGCGCAGCAGGATCGCGAGGAGCGCGCCAAATGGGCCGACTACGTCAAGATCGCGAAGATCGAGCCCCAGTAGGCGTCACTCGGGGCGGTCCGTCGGATCGCGCCAGCGCGACAGCGGGAGTTCATTGAACCCGTCGCCGTTTGGCGCAGCCTGCCCGGCCGTCTGGCTTTCGCCCAGGGACGAGGCGGCGACGGCTCGCGCACGCTCCCGCAGAAAGACCTCGGCCGCCTTCTCGCCCTCGGCGATCAGGCGACCGATATTCTCCGAGCCGCGATCGATTTTGCCTTCGTAGTCGAGGAGGTCCTGAAGCTCGGCCGGCATCTCGATGCAGGGGATATGGTAGGGCTTGGCGCCATCGGTGTGGAACGACTTGGGAATGCGGACCGGCGCCTTGACGTCGAAGCGGCTCAGGAACTCGGGACGGAAGGCGTCGGCCAGGATCAGGTCGTTCATGAACTCGAGGTGACCGAGCTGCTGGAACAACGAGATGTTACCCTCGAGTTGATTTCGCCGGTCGACGATCTCGCCCGGCTTCAGCGGAACCCGCCGGCTGGCCGTGGGATTGATCTTTATCAGCCAGATCTCATCGGGAATGTTGGCGTCGCCGACCGACCGCGGCCGAAGCAGTTCCTCGATGGGCGGGTTGTCGGAAAAGAGCCCGTCCCAATAGGCATCCTGACCGATCTGCACGGCGGGAAAGATGTTCGGCACCGCGCAGGATGCCAGGATGTGCTCGATCCGGATCGGCTCGCGGGCGGACACGAACTTGGCGAGCGCACCGCTGGTGACGTTGGCCGCGCCCAGCATGAGCACCGGTCGCTGCGGCTTTGGTCCCCACGAGGCAATCTCGGCGAAGTCGATATGCTTGTTCAGCAGTCCGCGGAAATCCGAGAATCCCGCGCGCTGCCCCGTCGTCATGAACTCCATCATCGACTGCATGATCGGCGAGGCCGGGCTGAGCTGCAGGGTCGGAATCATGCCGGCATTCACCAGCCGCACCGATTCGACGATGAAGCTGTTGATGGCGTGCTCGACCGGACCCTGGGCGGTGTTTTCTTCCCAGAAATCCATCATGCGCTTCCAGACCGGTCGGACACGGCCGTGACCGAACGTCGAACCGGCTTCGTCGACCTACGCCATTCTGCCGATGCGACGGCGCCGCGAGGCGTGTCGACGCCTAGTGCTTGTGGCCTGGACCTTGCCTCGCGCCGTCATAGCCCCTGACGTTCTGATACATCGCCCGTTGAGGGTAGGTGAGAGTCGCGCGCGTCTCCAGATGGGTGCGCAGGTGGACCGCTCGCAGCTGTCCATAAAGCACTGCGATTTCCCCGGTGATCCGGTCGATCGACTCGGAGTCGGCGCTTCCGGACCTGAACAGCGCTTCCAGCGCGCCTTCACGGGCGATGATCTGCTCGCCAAGCGCGATCGCCGCCGCGCGCATCGTCTCGACCTGCCGACCGAGTGCCTGCTTCTGCTCCGCCGTCAATCCCAGCACCGCCTCGTTCTCGAGCACATGCATCGGGCCGGGATAGCGGTTCAGCTCAGCCGGCAAGGCCAGGCCCATGCCGCGGCCGGCGCGAAGGGCTGCAATGTCGTCATCCGACAGCGCCTTGATCGGCCGATTTTGCAGCGCAGTATAAGGTTGCGACTGGTGCTGCGCCTGCACCGGCAGTACGGCCAGAATCGCCGCCACGTTGGCGATCGCCAGAAGTCTGAGCATTGCTCCTCCAGTCGAATTGCGAGAGCGACCAGCCGTCATTTGCCTTGCCGATCTTCAGGATCGTGGTCCCTCACTCGACGACGATGGTGCCGGTCATGCCTGCCTGGCGATGTCCGGGAATCAGACAGGAGAAGTCGAAGCTGCCCGGCTTGGTGAAGCGCCATAGGATTTCGCCCGTCTGCTTCGGTTCGAGACGCCGCGCATTCGGCTCCTCGTGGCGCATGTCGGGGTTGGCCTCCATCGCCTTCATGTGCTGGAGATTGTCCTCGAGTGTGGCCACGACGAATTCATGCTCGATCTGCCCGTTGTTGCGCAGCAGGAAGCGCACCTGCTCGCCTGTCCGCACCCTCAGCCGGTCGGGCTGGAAGATCATGCGGCCGTCCTCTTCTCGCATCACCACCTGAACGATGCGAACCGGACCGACGCCGTCGCCGGGCTTGCCGTAGGCTTTTTCCCCGCCGCCATGCGCATGGGCGACGGCGATCCCTGCCAGGCTAACGGCGACGGCTGTCGAGAACTTCCAGAAGCTCGTCGATCTTGACCTGCCGGTCCTTTTCCGAGCCGGCGTGGAAGGCATGGGCGACACAGTGTTGCAGATGGTCATTCAGAGTCTCCTGTTCGACCTTGTCGAGCGCAGCCCGCACGGCGCGAATCTGCGTCAGCACGTCGATGCAGTAGCGCTCTTCCTCGATCATGCGCGCCACGCCCCGCACTTGGCCCTCGATTCGGCTGAGGCGCGCGAGCTGCGACTTCTTGAGCTTCTCATCCATCCTTGAACCATACCCCCGTAGGGTATAAATTGCAAGCATGAGCCACGCCTGCTGCCACGCCTCCCACGGGACGGCCCCGCCGCCCGCCCAGGATCCCGCCATCGCCATCGATCCCGTCTGCGGGATGAAGGTGAAGATCGAGGGCGCGAAGAACACGACCGTTCACGAGGGGCAGACCTATTACTTCTGCAATCCCAAGTGCCTGCAGAAGTTCACGGCCGATCCCGTGCGCTATCTGAAGCCCGAGGAAGCGCCGCCTGCCGCGCCGGTCGCGCCTGGCACGATCTTCACCTGTCCCATGCATCCGGAGATCCGGCAGGTCGGCCCGGGCAGCTGCCCGATCTGCGGCATGGCGCTGGAGCCCGCCGAGATCACACTCGACGATGGGCCGAACGAAGAACTCGTGGACATGACTCGCCGCCTGTGGATCGGCGGCGCGCTGGCGCTTCCACTGGTGGTGCTGGACATGGGCGGGCACCTGCTCGACCTGCACCGGTTCCTGCCGCATGGACTCATGCCCTGGCTGCTGATGGCGCTCGCGACGCCGGTCGTCCTGTGGGCCGGCTGGCCCTTCTTCGTGCGCGGCTGGCAGTCGGTGAGGACCGGCCATCTCAACATGTTCACCCTGATCGCGCTGGGCACCGGCGTCGCCTGGGCCTACAGCGTCGTTGCGACCGTGGCGCCCGGCTTGTTCCCGGCGGGTCTGCGCGATGCCGACGGATCGGTACCGGTCTATTTCGAGCCGGCTGCCGTGATCGTCGTGCTGGTGCTGGTCGGACAGGTCCTCGAGCTGCGCGCCCGCGACGCGACCGGCGGCGCGATCAAGGCCCTGCTGGGACTGGCGCCGCGCACCGCGCTGCGCATCGACGCCAGCGGTAACGATGTCGAAGTGGCAATCGACCGGATCGCGGTCGGCGACCAGCTGCGCGTGCGACCCGGCGAGAAGGTACCGGTCGACGGCTCCCTCATCGAGGGCGCGGGCTCAGTCGACGAATCGAGCATCACCGGCGAACCGATGCCCGTCTCGAAGTCAGTCGGCGCGCGGGTGATCGGGGGCACGGTGAATACCAGCGGCACGTTCGTCATGAAGGCCGAGCTGGTCGGCAGCGACACGATGCTGTCGCGCATCGTCAAGATGGTGGCCGAGGCCCAGCGCAGCCGCGCGCCCATCCAGCGCCTCGCCGACGTCGTCGCAGGCTGGTTCGTGCCGGCGGTGATCGCCGTGTCGGTGATCGCCTTCGCCGCCTGGTCGATCTGGGGCCCCTCGCCCGCCTTCTCCTATGCGCTGGTGGCGGCGGTGTCGGTGCTGATCATCGCCTGCCCGTGCGCGCTCGGGCTCGCCACCCCCATGTCGATCATGGTGGGCGTCGGCCGCGGTGCCGCGGCCGGCATCCTGATCCGCAATGCCGAGGCGCTGGAGCGACTGGAGAAGGTCGACACGCTCGTCGTCGACAAGACCGGCACCCTGACGCTCGGCAAGCCGACCCTGTCGAGCGTGGAATCGCTTGGCGGTCTGCCCGAGGACGAGATCCTGCGCCTGGCCGCCAGCCTGGAGCGCGGCAGCGAGCATCCGATCGCCGCCGCGATCTTGGCCGGCGCGAAGTCGCGCGGCGTGTCGATGGCCAACGTGGAGGGCTTCGCCTCGCCCGCCGGCAAGGGCGTCTCGGGCGCGATCGAAGGGCGCCGCCTGTTGCTCGGCAACGCCAGCTTCCTGCGCGAGGCCGGGGTAGACGTCGCCGCGGCCGCCGCCAAAGCCGATGCGCTGCGCCAAGGCGGCGCGACGGTCGTGTTGGTGGCGGTCGACGGCAGGGTGGAGGGGCTGCTCTCGGTGAGCGACCCCGTCAAGGAAACGACGCCGGAGGCGCTGAAGCGTCTTCGCGAGGCGGGCCTTCACGTCGTCATGCTGACCGGCGACAACCGGCGCACCGCCGCTTCCGTCGCGGCCCGGCTGGGCATCGACACGATCGAGGCCGAGGTGCTGCCGGAGGACAAGGCACGGATCGTCCAGCGCCTCAGGGCGGAGGGCCGCGTGGTCGCCATGGCGGGTGACGGCATCAACGACGCGCCCGCCCTGGCGGCGGCCGATGTCGGCATCGCGATGGGCACGGGCACCGACATTGCCATCGAGAGCGCCGGCATCACGCTGGTGAAGGGCGACCTGCTGGGCATCGCCCGCGCCCGGACTCTTTCCCGGGCCACGATGGCCAACATCCGGCAGAACCTGTTCTTCGCCTTCGTCTACAACGCCGCCGGCGTGCCGATCGCCGCAGGCGTTCTCTATCCGCTCTTCGGAATTACGCTCAGCCCGATTTTCGCCGCCGCGGCGATGGCCTTGAGTTCGGTGAGCGTGATTGGAAATGCACTCCGACTGCGACGCATCGGAATCTGACCCGGATGCGACATTTCGGGACCGTCATGTCGCTTTAGGCTTGATCCGTAAGGCGCCCCGCTGGAAATTGAGCGGACCATGCGCCTGATCAATCGATCGCACCGCGCCGCCAACGCCGTCCGGAACGTGTCTCCGAGCGGTGAGTTGTTCGTTGCGTCGATCGTGATCTGCATGATCCTGTCGGCATTCGGCGATGCGGTCGATCCCACCTGGTTCAGCGAGCTAGGGCTTGAGTTCGCCTTTTTCGATCTTGGTGGCGAATTCTCGATTCTGGCGATGCGCCAGTGGCATCTGCTCGAACTCCTGCTGGCCGGCGCCGTGGTCGCTGCGGGGATAATGATCCTGCGTATCGTGGCCGGCGCGTTCTTCCAGCCCCTCGATTCCGCCGACACCGGCGCCGTCGAGAAGGTGCCGATAAAGCTCTGACGACTGGCTGAAAATCCTGCGACCGCCCTTCCAACGGAAGCGCGCGGCGTGGGCACACATTCACTCGTTGTTGGAGACTTTACATGGAACTCGAACTGTTTTCGGGCGCATTCTTTTCCGCGCTTTTGGCCATCATCCTGATCGACCTCGTGCTGGCGGGCGACAATGCCCTCATCATCGGCCTGGTCGCGCGCAACCTTCCCAAGGAAAGCCAGAAGAAGGTCATCTTCTGGGGTACCTTCGGCGCCATCGCCATCCGCGCCCTGATGGCCATCCTCGTCGTCTACATCCTGGCCGTGCCCGGCTTCATGCTGGCTGGCGGCCTCGCGCTGGTCTGGATCGCGCGCAAGCTGCTAACGCCGCAGGACAATTCCGAGGAGAGCCACCTCGTCAAGGCGCCGGCGGCGAGCTTCGCCGCGGCGGTGCGCACCATCATCATCGCCGACGCGGTGATGGGCATCGACAACGTGCTGGCCATCGGCGGCGCCTCGCACGGCTCGATCCTGCTGATCCTGATCGGCCTCGCCATCAGCGTGCCCATCATCGTCTGGGGCAGCCAGCTCGTGATCAAGCTGGTCGACCGCTATCCGTCGGTGATCCTGGTGGGCGGCGCGGTGCTGTGCTGGACCGCCTACGGCATGATCACGCGGGAGCCGATGCTGCTGCCGTGGTTCGAGGCCCACCCGGCCGCCAAGCTGATCCTGGCGGTGCTGGCCTTCTCGATCGCGCTGGCTCCCTGGTACAACGAGCGCCTCAGCGACCAGATGAAGCCGCTGACGCTGCTCCTGCCGGCCATCCTGATCTGGATGCTGGGCTTCGAAGTCGCCGGCAGCGTCTGGAAGGTTCAGGCCGATTACCTGATGGCCACCACCCAGGGCGAGTACCTGATGGAAGGCGTGCGCTGGATCGGCTGGCTGCCGTTCGCTGCTCTCCTCCTGTGGGTGCGTGAGCGGCTGGTGCAGCGCAGCGCCCGTTTGGCGCGCAGCGCGCAGTAAGGCTCGATCAACCGTGGCTTTTCCGCCCCCGTCGTTCGGGGGCGGAAAGGACCTCAAGACACCGGCAGGTCGGCGCCGGTCAGCCGACGATAGGCCTCAAGGTACCGCTTGCTGGTCGCCTCGACGACCTCCGCGGGCAGCCGCGGCGCCGGCGCCTCGCCGTTCCAGCGGCCGGTATGACGCTCGACGTCGAGCCAGTCGCGCAACGGCTGCTTGTCGAAGCTGGGCTGCGGCCGCCCTTCCGCGTAGCCGTCGAGCGGCCAGAAGCGTGAGGAATCCGGCGTCATCACCTCGTCGATCAGCAGAATCCTGCCATCGGCGGTGCGGCCGAACTCGAACTTCGTGTCGGCGATGATGATGCCCTGCTTCAGCGCGACGTCGCGGCCGCGCATGTAGACGAGGCGGGTCAGCCGTTCGAGCTCGGCGGTGACCTCGGCGCCCAGCGCCTTACGCATCTGGGCGATGGTGATGTTCTCGTCGTGCCCGCTCTCGGCCTTGGTCGCCGGGCTGAAGATCGGCGGATCGAGGCGGCCGCTCTCCTTCAGGCCCTTGGGTAGCGTCTCGCCGGCCAGGGTTCCGGCCTTGGCGTATTCGCGCCAGGCCGAACCGGTGATGTAGCCGCGCACGACGCATTCGATCGGGAACACCGTGCCGCGCCGGCACAGCATGGCGCGGCCGGCGATCTCATCGTGATGGCCCTTCAGGCCGGGCACCGCGGCGATGATCTCGTCGGCATCGGCCGAGATCATGTGATGTTCGACGAGGTCGCCCAGCTGGCGGAACCACCAGGCGCTGACCTGGGTCAGCACGGCGCCCTTCTGCGGGATGGGCTCGGCCATCACCACGTCGTAGGCGCTCACCCGGTCGGTCGCGACCAGCAGCAGCCGTTCCGCATCCACCGCATAGACATCGCGCACCTTGCCGCGCGCGATCCTCTCGAGTGGCAGATCGCTCACCGTCATCAGCATCATCGGCCTCAGCCTTCCTTGCGCAGTTCCTCGAACACTTCCTTGGCGGTGAGCATGGCCTCGCGCACCGACGGCAGGCCGATATAGCCGCAAAGATGCATCAGCGCCTCGGACAATTCATCCTCGGTCCAGCCCTGGCGGCGGGCCATGCGCAGATGGATGGCGAGTTCCGGCCAGCGTGCCTGGGCGGTGTCGGAGATGACGCAGATCAACGTCTTGGTCTTGAGGTCGAGGCCGGGACGCGACCACAACATGCCGAAGACCGCCTCGCGGGCGTAATCGCCGAACTTCTGCATCATGGGATCGTCGTAGACCGACTTGTTCATGTCGGCGGCGAATTTCTCGCCCATCAGGCGGGCTCGCATCTCGCTGCCCTTCCTGTAGTTCTCGCTGTCGGCCATCGATTCCTCCTTTGCTACGATTTCTGGACTGCAGCGTCCCGGAATTCGCGGCTAGGATCAATTGTCCAAGGGGAGAGTTGACGGAACGATGGCCGCCAGCGGCACAGTAGTTGAACCCGCCGGCCGGCGGCGCCGGGCGGCACTGACCCTGGCCGCTCTCGGCGTGGTCTTCGGCGACATCGGCACCAGCCCGCTCTACACGGTCAAGGAGTGCTTCAGCGAGTACACCGGCATCCAGCCGACGCACGACAACGTGCTCGGCATGCTGTCGCTCATCACCTGGGCGCTGATCATCGTCGTCACGCTGAAATACGTGGCCGTGGTCATGCGGGCCGACAACAAGGGGGAGGGCGGCGTGCTGGCGCTGATGGCCCTGGTCTCCAGCCTTGCCAACATCTCGTCGCACTGGCGCCGCCGCTTCTATCTCATGCTGGGCGTCGCCGGCGCCGCGCTCTTCTACGGCGACTGCCTGCTCACGCCTGCCATCTCGGTGCTGAGCGCGGTCGAGGGCCTGACGGTCGCAACGCCTGCGTTCCAGCCGATGGTGATCCCGATCGCGATCGGCGTCATCGTCGCGCTGTTCTCGGTGCAGCATTTCGGAACCAGCGGCATCGGCAAGTGGTTCGGGCCGATAACGCTCGTCTGGTTCATCGTGCTGGCGGTACTCGGCGCGCACCAGCTCGTGCAGCGGCCGGAAGTGCTGGCGGCGCTGTCGCCGCACCATGCAGTGGGCTTTGCCATGCGGGAGAAGATCGTGGCCTTCGTCGCCCTGGGCGCGATCACGCTCGCCATCACAGGGGCCGAGGCGCTGTACGCCGACATGGGCCATTTCGGCGCCCGGCCCATCCGCATGGCCTGGCTCGGGCTCGTCCTGCCGGCGCTGCTACTCAACTATTATGGCCAGGGCGCCCTGATCCTGAGCGATCCCACCGCGCTGGCCAATCCGTTCTTCAACCTCGCGCCGGACTGGGCGCTCTATCCGCTGGTCGGCCTCGCCACCGCAGCCACGGTGATCGCCTCGCAGGCCACGATTTCGGGCGCCTTCTCGATGGCCAAGCAGGCAGCCCTGCTGGGCCTCAGCCCGAGGGTTCACATCCAGCACACCTCGGCCAGCGAGTTCGGGCAGGTCTATCTGCCGGTGGTCAACTGGTTGCAGATGCTGGGCGTGGTCGTCCTGATCATGGCATTCAAGTCGTCGACCAATCTCGCATCGGCCTATGGCATCGCCGTCACCGGCACGATGCTGATCACCAGCACCCTGGTGTTCGTGCTGGCCGTGCGCTGCTGGAACTGGGGCTGGCCGCTCAGCATCCTGGTCTTCGGCGCCTTCATGACGCTCGACCTGGCCCTGCTCTCGTCCAACATGCTGAAGTTCCTCGACGGCGGCTGGGTGCCGCTGGCGATCGCCGCGGTGATCTTCCTCTGCATGTGGACCTGGAGGACCGGCCGGGCGGCCGTGGCCCGGCACGAGCAGGCCGAGGCACTCCCTCTGGAAACACTGCTGGAGAGCATCAATCCGGCCCGCGTCCACCGGCCGCAGGGCACCGCGGTCTACCTGACCGCCACGTCGACCAATGCGCCGCGGTCGCTGATGCACAATCTGAAGCACAACGAGGTGCTGCACGAGCATGTCGTGCTGCTGAGCATCGAGGTCCCCGATATCCCCTTCGTGTCGCCCGAAGGCCGGAGCCAGGTCACGCATCTCGGCAAGGGCGTGCACAGGGTCATGCTGCACTACGGCTTCATGGAACAGCCGGACGTGCCGAGCGCTCTCGCCCTGCTCGAGGACAAGGGCATACCGTTCGATCCGATGCGCACGTCCTACTTCATTGGCCGCAACACCTATGTGGACGCCAGCAAACCGCTGCTGCCACGGTGGCAGGAAAAGCTCTTCCTCGCTTTATCGCGTTTCTCGGCCAGCGCCGGCGACTTCTTCGGCTTGCCGACCAACCGCGTGGTCGAGTTGGGCAGCCGCATCGAGATCTGAAGTCAGGCGTCGAAGCCCGACAGGGAGACCGCCTCCCGCGCCGGCGGCTGAAGGCCGCGCGACAGCAGCTCGCCCAGCCGCGCGAAGATGCGGCCCGCTTCGGTACAGCCGACATCCTGGGCCACCGCCTCGGCGGCGACGTTCAGCAACGCATTGCCGGCGAGGTCGCGACACTCCGCGGGCAGGCCTTCGACGGCATCCGCGATCACGCGCATCGCGCGCTGCAGGTCGGAGAGGCGATCGGGCATCGGCGCAGTCATGGCGGCGGCACTCAATTGAGACGGCCGGCGGCAGCACCGGCCGCCGGCGCGATCCTGAGACCCGCACCGGCGAGAGCTACAGCAAAGGCCTTCAGGCGAATCGCGGCCACACGGGAGGCGGTAGGCGCCATCAGGATGTCGAGTGACGCCAGCAGCGGCCCGTCGTGATCGGCCTGGGCGAGGCCGCACAGCGCGACCATCACCGCTTCGTCGCGGCTGACGCTCGAACAGGCCGGCTTGTGGATTTCCATGGCGCGCCGGGCGCCGAACAGGAACGCGTCCATGGCGATTGCGAAATCCGGCAGAGCCTCCATAACGCCTGCAACCTTGAAGCCGCGATGGAGGATCGAGCCCTCACGCGGCAACGCCCGGTCCTGCTGCCACTGACGCAAGGCCCAGAGAACGAACCGCTCGCCGAGCGGCAGGGCACAGGCGCATGCGGGCCGCTCGCACCCCTTTCTGAGCACACGGCGGGCGGTCAGAGGCCTCTGTTCTCGAACGATTTCCATGCCTCACACCCGCTGAACGATCTTGACGACCATGTCAGTGTATGCAAGTAAGAATTGCTCGCAATACAAAAATGGGCTTGGGGAACGACATGAACGAGATGGCCCGTCCTCTTCGGGTGCCGGATGCGCAGGGCGACAGGCTGGAAGTGACCATTCCCGCCGTCGAGAGCGCCGCGCTCCTGCAGGGACGGCGCGAACTCGTGATCAGGCACGGCGCCGTGATGTACCGACTGCGCCTCACCGCCTCCAACAAACTCATCCTGACGAAATAATTCGATACCCCGAGGAGCCATCCCTCCTCGGTCAAACTGCCCAGCCAGCCGGTCCCGCACGGGGCCCCTGCAAGCCAGGCGTCCTTTTCCGTTCTTGGGGACCTGGCTCAAATGAAGCTGCGCATCGTCTACGCGCTGATGGCCACGACGGCCATCAGTACACCTCTGGGCTCACCCGCCTGGGCACAGGCACCGACCGCTCCGGCAACGGCCGATCCGACGCAGGCACCGCCGGCCGCCCAGGCCGTTCCCACGCAGCTCGACGCCGTGACGACGGCGGCGATGCGCAGCCGGCGACCGCTCGACGACGTGCCGGCCACCGTCTCCGTGATCACGACCGAGAACATCGATCGCGAGAACATGCAGGACGTCCGCGATCTGGTTCGCAACGAGCCGGGCGTCACCGTCGGCAACAGTCCGAATCGTGCCGGCTTCCAGAACTTCGTGATCCGCGGCATCGGCGGCAATCGCGTGCTGCTGATGGTCGACGGCATGCGAACGCCCGACTTCCCCGACAGCAACCAGGGCGCCGGCACCTATTCCCGCGAGCAGCCCGACCTCGAGGACATCAAGCGGGTCGAGATCATCCGCGGCCCGGCCTCGGCGCTCTACGGATCCGACGCGATCGGCGGCGTGGTGGCCTACACGACCAAGGATCCCGGGGACTACATGCGCGACGGCAAGGACGTCTATGCCAGCGCCAAGGCCGCCTATAGCGGCGCAAACCAGCAGTTCACCGAATCGTTCACCGGCGCTGTACGCTCGGGCAACGTCGAGTTCATGGGCATCTACACGCGGCGCGACGGCCAAGAATACCAGCCGGCGCAGACGACGGTCAGCCCGAACCCCACGACCTGGTACAACAACAACTTCTTCGCCAAGCTGGTGATCAAGCCGACCGAGGTCGACACGATCCGACTCACCGGCTCGTACAACCAGAGCGGACAAAGCACCAACATCCTGTCCGCCGTCGGCACCTTCCCCAGCCTGTTCGCGCGGGTCTACGACGAATGGGGCCAAGACTACACCAACACCTACCGGATC
>JAGNNA010000398.1 GCA_017990895.1 Reyranella sp. | reverse complement strand
CGGCGACCTGCAAACTGAAGGGCCGCACCGGCGTCGAGATGGAAGCCCTGACCGCCGCCTCCGTCGCCGCCCTCACCGTCTACGACATGTGCAAGGCGGTCGACCGCGGCATGGTGATCACCGAGGTGAAGCTTCTGCACAAGTCCGGCGGCAAGTCGGGAACTTGGAATGCCTGATCACGGGAGCGCGCAACTCCAGTTGCGCCATGCCTTTCTCTCTCGACGATGGTTTGAGCGCCACTGGAGTGGCGCGCTCCAATGAGGCGTCCATGCTGACCGTTCGTGAAGCCCATGCGCGGGTGATCGCAGCCTTCTCCCCCCTGCCTTCGGAAACCGTGTCGGTTGCCGAAGCCGCGGGCCGCGTGCTCGCCGTCTCGCCGAAGGCGCGGCTGACGCAGCCGCCGGCGGATCTTTCGGCCATGGACGGCTACGCCGTGCGCGCGGCCGACGTGCCGGCCGCACCGGCGACGCTTACGCTGGTGGGCCACGCACCGGCGGGAGGCTCCTACGACCAAGCGTTGAAGCCCGGCGAAGCCGTCCGCATCTTCACCGGCGGCCCGCTACCGATGGGCGCCGATTCGATCGTGATCCAGGAAGACACCAAGGCCGACGGTGCCTGCATCACCATCCTGGAAGCGCCGCGCCTCGGCCGCCACATCCGCAAGGCCGGACTCGATTTCTCGGCGGGCGACACGCCGCTGCAGGCGGGGTGTACCCTGACCACGCGCGATCTCGCCCTGGTGGCCGCGATGAACCACCCGTGGCTGTCCGTCCATCGCAAGCCGCGGGTCGCCATCCTGTCGACCGGCGACGAGCTCGTGATGCCGGGAGAGCCGGTCGGCCGCAATCAGATCGTCTCGTCCTCCGGCATCGCCGTGGCGGCGCTGGTGCGCGGCTGGGGCGGCGAGCCCACGCTGTTCGACATCGCGCGCGACGACGCCAGGCTGATCGAGGGCTGCATCGAAGCCGGCGCGCAGCATGACCTGTTGATCACGCTCGGCGGCGCCTCGGTCGGCGATCACGATCTCGTCCAGGCGGCGCTGAAGGCGCAGGGCTTCGACATGGATTTCTGGAAGATCGCTATGCGCCCCGGCAAGCCGCTGATGTTCGCGGCCCGCGACCGCGCCCGCGTGCTGGGCCTGCCGGGCAACCCGGTTTCCACCATGGTCTGCGCGCTCCTGTTCCTGAAGCCCGCCCTGAAGCGGATGCTCGGACAGCCGGGCGACCTGCCACGGACCCAGCCCGCCCGCCTCGCGGTCGACGTGAAGCAGAACGACCAGCGCGAGGACTATGTCCGCTCCCGCCTTGGCCGCGCTCCCGACGGCAGCCTCACCGTCGATCCACATCCGGTGCAGGACAGTTCGATGCTGTCGGTGCTGGCCGCCTGTGATGGCCTGATGATCCGCCCGCCGCACGACCCCACGCGCAAGGTGGGCGATATCGTGCAGGTCGTCGATCTCGCGAGCCTGCCGGGAGGCTACTGATGCACCGATTTTCCCCTCCATTCCTCGGGATAACTTGACCGGAGGAGGGAACCAAACTAGAACATGTGTCGGGTTTCAGGATTTGTTCCTAAATCCGGTAGGCGTTCTCGGGAGAAGACGGTGCTCACCCGCAAGCAAAACGAGCTGCTTTTGTTCATCAACAAGCGGCTGAACGACGACGGCGTCTCACCCTCCTTCGACGAGATGAAAGAGGCGCTGCGGCTGAAGTCGAAATCGGGCATCCATCGCCTGATCACCGGGCTCGAGGAGCGCGGCTTTCTGCGCCGGCTGCCGCATCGCGCACGGGCGCTTCAGGTCGTGAAACTGCCCGACAGCGCCGCCCTGCCCGCGCCCAACGTCACGCCCCTGCTCGCCGATTCGCGCCGGGCCGGCTTCTCCGAAGGCCGCGAAGGCTTCGTGCCGCAGATCGTGCGCGGCGATCGCGTGCCCCTCGCCGGTGCCATCCAGGCCGCCAACGAAGCCCAGGCGCTCAGCCTTCCCCTCTACGGCCGGATCGCCGCCGGTACGCCGATCGAAGCGCTGCGCGACAATTCCACGACCGTCGACGTGCCCGTCTCGCTGCTGGGCTCGGGTGCCCATTATTGCCTCGAGGTCCAGGGCGATTCGATGGTCGAGGCCGGCATCCAGAACGGCGATATCGTCATCATCAAGAGCTCCGACACCGCCGAATCCGGCGAGATCGTCGTGGCACTGATCGACGACGCCGAGGCCACCCTGAAGCGGCTGCGCAAGAAGGGCGCGTCGATCGCGCTCGAGCCCGCCAACGCCGCTTACGAGACAAGGATCTTCGGACCCGACCGGGTCAAGATCCAGGGCCGCCTCGCCGGCCTCTACCGGCGCTACCACTGATCTCAGGCGCCGGGCGCCTTGACCGGCGCGGCCTGTCGCATCGAGCTGTTGGGAACCCAGGGCCGGTCACCACGGCGGGCATTGGCGGTCTCGCGGCGTACGCCGAGATCGTCGAGCCACAGCGCATGCGCGCCGTCCCTCCAGGCATCGCGACGGTCGATCACGAGTCGTGGGCCGCGACAGCGTGCCTGCGCGTCGACGGTGGACAGGACGATGTCGGCTGAGCCACAGGCTTCGGCCAGTCGTTTCTCGTCGCTCACCAGTGCGATGCGCCATGGGCCCTTCCTCCAGCGGCAAAGGCCGGTGCTGCAGCCCAGGCCGGACGCCTGGTCCTCGGCGCTGACCGTCCAGCGCCTGGCGCCCTCCTTCCCCTGCCGTCGTGCCCAGGTATCTATGACGTAGCGGTCCACGCGCGCGGACGCGACATGGACGACGCCACGCTCGTCGCGCAGGCCGAGCACGCGGCCATCCTCGCTCATCAGCAAGTCCGGGGCCGGGGGCGGACCGAGCATCAGGCCGATCGCCGCAGCCGGGAGCCCGGCGTAGCGCCATCGTCGCCGCCACAGGCAGAGCCACAGGCCGCCGGCAGTCAGCAGCCAGAGGCTGGTGACGGGCAGCGACGGCACCAGCATCGCGGCGTCCGGCCAGGCCGCGACACGGAAGGCGATGGCGTTCAATCCGTCGACGCCCCAGCCCATCGGCACCAGTGCCACAGCCTCCAGCCCGAACGGCATCAGAAGCATGGCGAGAAGGCCCCAGGGCATGATCCAGAATCCCGTGAGGGGAACGCCCAGCAGGTTCGCCACGACGCCGAATAAAGAAAGGCGATTGAAGTGATAGGCTGCGAAGGCGCCGGTCGCGATCGAGGCGATCAGCGTCGTGAGCAGGCTGGCGCCCAGCGCTGCCCCGAGCCGCCATACCCAGCGATGCCGGGAGACTTCGGCGCGCTCATGCAGGCGCCGCCGCCAGGGCGCCGCGGATTCCCAGCCCGCGATCAGGGCGACGACCGCGGCAAACGACATCTGAAAGGAAGCACCGGTCAGCGACTCCGGCGCGATGACCAGCACGATCACCGCCGACCAGGCGACGAGGCGCAGCGACAGCGCCGTGCGGTCGAGCAGGATGGCGAGCAGGGCGAAGGCGGCCATCGCACAGGCGCGTTGCGCAGGTACCGGCGCCCCCGCCAGCGCCGTGTAGAAGAGCGCGGCCATCAGGGCGAGCACCGCAGCCACCTTCTTGGCGTCGACCCGAAGCGCGAGCGGCGGAACGAGAGCAATGCCGTAGCGCACGAGGCCCATCACGAGGCCGACAACAAAGACAATGTGCAGACCCGAGATCGACAGAATGTGCGCCAGGCCGGAGTCGCGCATGGCCTGCGCCACGTCCTTGTCGACGGCGGTCTGCTCGCCCACCAGCAGCGAGGCGACGACCCCTCCGGCGGGACCGGGCAATACGTGGAGGATGCGGGCCGCCAGGTCGGCGCGCAGTGAATCGATGGTGCGCACAAACCCGTCGGGCCGGCCGCGTTCGATCACGGTCGCGGGTGCCAGTGCGTAGCCGACCGCGCCGAGCTGCTGATACCAGGCGACTCTCTGGAAATCGAAGGCGCCAGGCGCGGCCGGACCGGCCGGCGGCGACAGGTTCGCCAGCACGAGCAGACGATCGCCGACCACGAGCGGTGGCGCTCCGCGGTTCAGGGTCACGCGCACCCTGGCCGGCATCATCTCGGGCGGCGGTACCCCGTTGCCCCTGAGCCGGACGGCTTCGAGCACGACGCGCACACCCTCGGGCAGACGCTGGATGTCGGCGACCCTGCCCTCGACGTTCAGGCTGAACAGAGGTCGGGTGAGCGTCGGCGCGGCGAGGCTTGCGGTCCGCCAGGCAACGAGGCCGAGGCCCGCCGAGGCGGCGACGGCACCGATCGCCAGGGCACGGGCGAAGCTGCCGGATGGAGCGAAGACAGCGATGAGCAAGGCCCCCGCCGCCAGCGCCGGTCCCACCCACAAGGCCGGCTCGGTGGGCAGCTCGTAGTAG
>JAGNNA010000073.1 GCA_017990895.1 Reyranella sp. | reverse complement strand
GGCGAGTTCATCGCCGCGCCCTACCGGTTTGAAGTGCTGCCGGGCGTCGGCCACTATGCCGCTGACCAGGTGCCCGTACGGGTCAACGAACTATTGCTGGACCATCTCGGCCGCTACTCGGCTTAGCCGAGCTTCGATCGGCTATGACCTGCAATCGAGCTTGGTCAGACGCGGTGAGAAGGTGGGCAAAGCCGTGGACGCGCCGGCCGGCCAGGGTCGCGGCCAGGCCTTGTCGGCGAGCTTCTTCTCGACCAGCGGCACCAGCAGGTTGAAGGCCGCCCAGCCGCGGATGCGCGTGCCGGCATAGGACGTGTGCACGGCATCGACGAACAGGTCGGGATCGAACGGCGTGTTGCCGACCAGGTCGAGGAAGGCGATGTCGTGGACGGCGGCGTATTTCGCAAACAGACGGTTCTGGAACTTGGCCAGCCGCTCGAGATCGCGATAGCGGTAGGGCCAGTTGGCGGCATTGAGCTGCTCGATGATGAACCTGTGGCGGACCGGATCGACCACCATCCCGTCCTTCACCATCCAGAAGAACGAGGTGAGCGCCATGTCCGAACCGATCGTCCCGAGGTCGACGCGGATCTGGTCGAGGTCCTTCTGGATGAGGTTCAGGTTCACCGGCAGGTTGGCGAAGTCGAGCGCCGGGTTCATCTCGTCGAGACCTTCGGGCCAGATGACCTTGTAGTCGGGCTTGGGCCATTCGCCGCCGCTGTTGTTCCCGGCCGAGGAACCGGCCATGGCGAAGGCCGCCTGGACGCGGCCGATCAGGGCGGAATAGCGAGCGGCCTCCTTCAGCCACTTCACCGCCGCCGGCTCCTGCGCGTTCGACGGCCGGGTGACCGGATCCTGCGGCACCTTCTCGACGATCGAGGCCGGCCGGAACTGGTTGCCGCCCTCGTGATAGACGACCAGGTCGGGCCTCAGCGGCAGCACTTCGGTGCGCACGACGGCGGCGATGTCGGTGGAGTTGATGCTTTCACGGCCCGCGTTCAGGACCTCGAACCGGATGCCGAGCCCCTTGGCTCGGGACCAGACGTTCATCCAGTGGCCGACATATTCGGGCCAGGCGTAGGGCAGATGATGCGCCTCGACGACGGTCGAGGAGCCGACGAAGACGATGCGCACCGTCTTCTCCGGCCGCGGATTCTCGATCGGAGGACCGCGCCAGCCGATCTGGTTGGTCGTCAGCCCGCTCGGGATCGTGACGTCGGGCAGGAACCGGTAGGGCGGATGCGGCTGGCCGTCGGGCGCGTCGTAGAGAAAGAGCTGACCCGGCGTATGACGAAGGAACCAGTGTTTGCAGGGATCGCCGGAGAAACTGGTGTTCCAGACCTTGAAGGCGTCGGACGGGCGGAACGACATGCCGCCCACGGGATTGGCTTCGACGAATCGATAGAGGCGTATCCAGTCCTCGGGGACGTCGCGCTTGCTGGCAAGCGGCGGCGGGTCGTCGAAAAACCAGGCGCGATCGACGCCTGCGGCGCGGGGGACCTTGTCGACCGAGTCCTGCTTCACGCTCGCCAGGCCCATCGGCTCACCCAGCGGCGTCCGGAGGATCGGATAGCCATCGATGTAGCGGACGACGCCTTCGGCCACGATCACGCACAGCGCGAGCGAGACCACGACCAGCAGCGCGTCCTTGACGAAGCGCATTACTTGCAGCCCTTGTCCTGGTCCTTGCACAGCCCGTCCAGCAGCTTGTTGAGCTCGGGCACGATCATCGTGGTAAACGCCGCCATGGCAGCTCCGTTCGGATGCGGATCGGGCACCGTCACCCAGAGACTCGCCGGGTCGAGCTTCTCCACGGTCGGCAGCATGTCGAAGAACGGCACCCCCAGCCCCTCGACGTCGGACTTCACCTTGGCGGTGACATCGGGAAAGGGATAGGGCTTCAGCTCGCGCAGTTCGGGAAGGTTGAACACGACGAGCTTGGCGCCCATCTCGCGCGCCGTCGTCGCGAAGCCCTGCAGGGCCTTGCGCGTCTGCTGCCAGCCGGCGGCATCGTCCTTGTAGAGTTCGCGATAGTAGCGCTTCCAGTCGGGCGCCTCGCCGAACTGGCGCATCAGGGAGTCGAGGCGATACTTGAAGACCACCCAGGCCGCCGAATGCTCGTCGAGCCACGAGGTCTGGCCGTAAGTCGGCATCGGTTCGGCATCGTTGATGAAGTAGGTCAGCACGATGATGTCGGGTTTCAACTTCGCGGCAGTCTCGCGGAACAGCGTCAGTTCCTGCAGCGTATTGTGGTTGCCGACACCCGTATTGTAGCTGTCGACCTTGCGGCCCTCGGCGACCAGCGCGGCGGTCACGCGGGCAGCGGCGGTCTCGTTCTGCGCGACGCCCCAGCCCAGGGTGGTCGAATCGCCGACGAAGGCGATGCGCGCCACGCCCGGGGGTGCCTTCTCCGGAATCTCAGACGACCGGAAGCCGTTCGAATCGGTCGTTACCTTCACGCCCATGAGCTGGGCCTCGGCATTGGGCCGATGGCGATGGCCGAGGTCGGGCCGCATGTCACGCACCTTCACGTCGCGTGCATAGCGCCACATTTCGAGTTCGTAGAGCATGCCGGTGTCGAGGAAGAGCCGGGTCATGCCCTCCAGGCAAAGCGCACAAACGACGGAGAGAACGACGACCAGAAGCGTATTCTTTAGAAAGTTCATAGACCTTGTCGCTCGAGCGGTTCATCCAGGAAGACAGACGGACGTCAGAGCCCTCGAAGGGGGGGGGCGCGATGGCTGGGGCGCCAGGATTCGAACCTGGGAATGGAGGAATCAAAATCCTCTGCCTTACCGCTTGGCGACGCCCCAGCAGGCGCCCGTTCGGGCGGGCGCGAACATAATGGGTTGGTGCGGGGGCGCAACCCCGGTCGTTCAGGCTGCCTGGGCGGCCTTCTTCAGCGCCTCGCCGTGGACGAAGGTTCCATCCGCATAGAGAAGCGGCAAGGCGGTTTCGTGCAAGGCGACGTCGACGATCTCGCCGATGTAGATCGTATGTGTGCCGGCCGACAGTTCAGTGACCAGTTTGCAATCGAACGATACCGGACAGCCTTTCAGGACCGGCGCCCCGGTGGTGAGGGTCGTCCACTCGCCCATGTCGTTGAAGCGGTCGTCACCCTCGATGCCGTCCATGCCGGCGAAACGCTCGGCAAGCTTGCGATGCTCCGGACAGAGGATGTTGACGCAGAAGAAGCCCGCTTCCCCGATCGGGTCGTGGGCGCTCGCGGTCTTGTTGACGCAGACCAGGATCTGCGGGGGGTCGGCCGAAACCGAACAGACCGCCGTGGCGGTCAGCCCGCCACGCTGGTCCTGAACTTTCGTGGTGATCAGGGTTACGCTCGCCGCCAGGTGGCGCATGCCCTTCTTGAAGGCTGCCGCATCTATACTCATGGCGGCGACTCTAGGCCACGCCGGCCCGATGCCGCCACTGCAAAGACGGCGTAACGGACGCCATCCTACGGGAGGCTCCAGGAACAATCCAAGCCCTCCGGGAGGCGCCACCGTGACCCCGCCGACACAAAACCTTCACCAGACTGTCTCTGATTGGGGTTGCCCCCTCGCCGGGCGCCGCTACGGTCGCAGCGCCATGTCAGCTTCCGGACACAAGCTCACCCCTGAAACGCCCCCCGAGGCGGCCCTCCGCGCGATTGCGGCCTCGTGCCGGGCCGATCTCGCCAAATACCGGGACATCGTGCTGCGGAGCCGTCGGCCGATCGGCATCCACCAGGCCCGGGTGGCATTGCGCCGCCTGCGTGCCGCCTTCAGTGTATTCCGCCCTGCGGTGGACAGTCCGGAGGTTCGCGCCCTTTCGGCTGAGGCAAAGTGGTTGGCCGGCGAATGCGGCCCCGCACGGGACCTGCATGTATTCCTGACCGAAAGCGTGGCCGACGTGCCGCTGGTCGTGAAGCGGGTAGGCGCGCGACTGGCCTCAAGCCACCTGGAGCGTGCCCGGGCCGCCCTCGGCAGCGCCCGCTACGAAGCCTTCGATCAGCGACTCGCCGCCTTCGCCGCCGCACCGGCTCCGGCGGAGGTCCGGGGCGGGCTTCGCCTCGACGAATTCGGCCGTCACGTCCTCGATGTGCGCCACGCCAAGGTGGTCCGTCGCGGCCGGCTGCTGGACAAACTGAGCGAGGAACAACTGCATCGACTGCGTATCGGCATCAAGAAACTGCGCTATGCCGCGACCTATCTCAGCCCGGCCTTTGCCTCCCCCGCAGCCAAGCCCTATATCGAGGCAACGGTGCGCCTGCAGGGCGCGCTCGGCGCCTTGAACGATCGCGCGACGGCGGCCCGCATGCTGGCCGACATCGCGACGGCCTCCCGTCCCTCCGAGGACACGGCCCTGCCGCTCAAGGTCCTCGCCAGGCAGGCGGCAGGCGGCGAGAAGCGCCGCCGCCGCAAGCTGGAGCGGACCTGGAAGGAGTTCAGGAAGGTCGAGCGCTTCTGGCGGGCGTGATCCCCGAACACAGGATGTTTCGATGAGCGACCCGCAGAACACTGCCGAGCAGCGCATTCCCGTCACCGTGCTGACGGGCTTCCTCGGCAGCGGCAAGACCACCCTGCTCAACAAGCTGCTGCGCCGGCCCGAGCTGGCCGACACCGCCGTCATCATCAACGAGTTCGGCGAGATCGGGCTGGACCACCTGCTGGTCGAGAAGTCGGACGACGAAGGCATGGTGACGCTGAATTCGGGCTGCCTTTGCTGCACGGTGCGCGGCGACCTGGTGCGCACCATGAGCGAGCTGTTCCTCAAGCGCTCGCGCGGCGAGGTCTCGCCGTTCAAGCGCATGGTGGTCGAGACCACCGGACTCGCCGATCCCGCCCCGATCCTGCATACGCTGATGACCGACCCGCTGCTCGCCTCGCGCTACCGCCTCGACGGCGTGGTGACCACGGTCGACGGCGTCAACGGCACCAGCACCCTCGACAATCACGAGGAGGCGGTAAAGCAGGCCGCCGTCGCCGACCGCCTGCTGCTCACCAAGGTCGACATTGCCGACGCACCCAAGCTCGCCGACCTGAAGCACCGGCTGCAGCATCTCAATCCGGGCGCGCCGTTCCTCGAAGTCGCCACGGGCGAGGTCGATCCCAACCAGATCCTCAATGCCGGCCTCTACAATCCTGAGACCAAGAGCGCCGACGTGAAGAAGTGGCTGCAGGCCGAGGCCTACGAGGGCAGCCATGATCACGGGCACGGCCATCATCATCACGGCCACGACCATGGACACGGCGAGCAGGATCCGCACGACGTCAACCGCCACGACGACCGCATCCGCTCCTTCTGCATGACCTTCGACGAGCCGATGAGCTGGTCGACCGTGGCCGCGGCCTTCGACGCGCTGGTGACCTATCGCGGCCCCGACCTGCTGCGGATGAAGGGCATCCTGAACGTGAAGGACACCGACAAGCCGGTGGTGATCCATGGCGTGCAGCACGTCTTCCATCCGCCGGCCACGCTGGATGCCTGGCCCGAGGGCGACGACCGCAAGAGCCGCGTCGTGTTCATCACGCGCGACATCGGCGAGAGCACGATCCGCAAGGTCTTTGCCTCTTTCTTCGATGCCGAGAAAAAGGGCTGGGGCAAGGACGCCGAGCAGGGCAAGGGACAATGAAGCTCGCGACGATCACGCACGGCGGCGCGACCAAGGCCGCGCTCGTCAGTCCTGACGGCCAGACCTTCTGGCCTCTCGAGCAGATGCTGGGACGCGCCGTTTCCGATCTCGGCGCCATCGTCGGTGGCTTCGACGCGATCCGGTCGAAGATCGTGCCGAGCGGTGCGGGACTTCCCCTCTCGGCGGTGAAGATCGAGGCGCCGATCCCGCGGCCCGCGCGCAACGTCATGTGCGTCGGCAAGAACTATCATGAGCATGCGAAGGAGTTCACGCGCAGCGGCTTCGACAGCAGCGCCAGCTCGGCGGCGGATGCCATTCCGACGGCGCCGATCGTCTTCACCAAGGCGCCCGAGTGCGTGATCGCCGACGGCGCCGACATCCGTTACCCCGAAGGCGTCAGCGATTCAGTCGACTACGAGGCGGAGCTGGGCCTGGTCATCGGCAAGGGCGGGCGCGGCATCGCCAAGGCCGACGCCTACGCCCACATCTTCGGCTACACGATCATCAACGACGTCACGGCGCGCGACCTGCAAGGCAAGCACAAGCAGTGGTTCCTCGGCAAATCGCTCGACACCTTCTGCCCGATGGGCCCGTGGCTGGTGACCGCCGACGAGGTCGATCCCGAAAGCCTCACCGTGAAGTGCTGGGTGAACTATGAGCTGCGCCAGAACGCCAACACGCGCGACCTCATCTTCGACATCCCCACCCTGATCGAGACGATCTCCGCCGGGATCACCTTGCGGCCGGGCGACATCATCGCCACCGGCACGCCGGTGGGCGTCGGCATCGGCTTCACGCCGCCGAAGTTCCTGAAGCGCGGCGACCGAGTCACGATCGAGATCGACGGCCTCGGCCGGCTGTCTAACGGGGTGGCTTAGGCTCATTGGAGCGCGCCACTCCAGTGGCGCGCTCCCTTCGAAGACCGAACGCTACGTCGCCTGCGTCGACGCGTGCGGCGGTTCCTTGTCCGCCGCGACAACCTTCTCGCGCTCCCTCGAGAGCACACGCTGCACCACGACGAAGAAGACCGGCACCATCAGCAGGGCGAGGATGACGACGGCGATCATGCCGCCCATGACGCCGGTGCCCAGCGCCTGCTGACTCTTGGCGCCCGCACCGACGGCGATGGCCATTGGCAGCACGCCGCAGACGAAAGCGAAGCCGGTCATCAAGATGGGCCGGAAGCGCAGCTTGCAGGCTTCCAGCGTCGCCTCGACCAGCGGCTTGCCCTGCGACCGCAGCTCCTTCGCGAACTCGATGATCAGGATCGCGTCCTTGGCGGCGAGGCCGATGATGGTGACCAGGCCCACCGTGAAGTAGACGTCGTTGGGCAGCCCGCGCAGATAGGCCGCGATCATCGCACCGCAGATGCCGAGCGGCACGGTGAGCAGCACGGCCAGCGGGATCGTCCAGCTCTCGTAGAGCGCGGCCAGGCAGAGGAAGACCAGTAGCGCCGACAGAGCGAGCAGGAGCGGCGCCATCGAGCCCGCGAGCTTTTCCTGCAGCGACTGGCCCGTCCATTCGTAGCCGAAGCCACGCGGCAGCCGGTCGGCCAGCTTCTCCATCTCGGCGATGGCGTCGCCGCTGGTATAGCCCGGCCACGCCTCGCCGCTGATGCGGACCGAGGGATAGTAGTTGAAGCCCACGATCTGCGTCGGGCCCTTCGACCATTCCACGGTGGCAAAGGTCGAGAAGGGCACCAGCGCGCCCTGGGCGTTCTTGACGTTGTAGGCGAGGATATCGTCGGCGGTCATGCGCCCGGCGGAATCGCTCTGCACGATCACGCGCTGCATGCGGCCGCGATTGGGGAAGTCGTTGACGTAGGCAGAGCCGAGGTTGGTCGAGATGGTGTTGTTGATGTCCTCGAAGGTCACGCCGAAGGCGCTCGCCTTCTCCCGGTCGATGACCAGGTTGACGACCGGCGCCTCGGGCAGTCCCTCGACATAGACGTTGCGCAGCACCGGGCTGGCATTCGCTGCGGTGATGAGCTGCTGGGTGGCGGCCATCAGCGCGGCGTAGCCCTTCTGGCCGCGATCCTGGAGGCGGAAGCTGAAGCCCGCCGAGTTGCCGAGATTGTCGATTGGCGGCGGCTGCAGGGCCGAAATCTCCGCGTCGCGCACCGAGGCCATGTTGCGGTTGATGTCCTCGACGATCGCCGCGGCGGAATCGTTGGGTCCGCGCTCGGACCAGTCCTTCAGGGTGATGAAGGCCTGTGCGGTGTTCATGCCCTGGCCGAGGAAGCTGTAGCCGGTCAGGAAGGTCACGTTTTCGACGCCCTGCCGGCCCGCGAGATAGCGCTCGACGGCCTCGACCGCCGCCTTGGTGCGATTGTAGGAGGAATCGGCCGGCGTCTGAACGTCGGTGGTGATGAAGCCCTGGTCGTCGATCGGCAGGAAGCCGCCGGGCAGCCGCACGAACGCCCAGGACAGGCAGATGAGCAGTGCGGCGTAGATCGCCATCATCCGCCCCGTCCGCTTGAGCGACCAGCCGACCGTGCCGACATAGCGGTCGCGGACACCGTCGAGGCGGCGGTTGAACCAGCCGAAGAAGCCGCGCTTGGCATGGCCATGTCCGGCGGGGATCGGCTTCAGCATCGTCGCGCAGAGAGCCGGCGTCAGCGAGAGCGCCAGCAGCGCCGAGAAGCCGATCGCCGCCACCATGGTGACCGAGAACTGGCGATAGATGATGCCGACCGAGCCGGGGAAGAAGGCCATCGGCAGGAACACCGCGATCAGCACCAGCGTGATACCGATGATGGCGCCCGTGATCTGCTTCATCGCCTTGCGCGTCGCGTCCTTGGGCGACAGCCCCTCCTCCGCCATGATGCGCTCGACGTTCTCGACGACGACGATCGCGTCGTCGACCAGGATGCCGATCGCCAGCACCATGCTGAACAAAGTGAGCATGTTGATGGAGTAGCCGACGGCTAGCAGCGTCGCGCAGGTGCCGAGCAGCGCCACCGGCACCACGATGGTCGGGATGATCGTGTAGCGGATGTTCTGCAGGAACAGGAACATCACCACGAAGACCAGCACGACGGCCTCGGCCAGGGTCATCAGGACCTTCTGGATCGAGGCCTTGACGACCGGCGTGATGTTGTAGGGGATCGAATAGGTGATGTTCGCGGGGAAGAAGCGCGAGAGCTCCTTCATCTTCGCCTCGACCGCGCTCGCCGTCGCCAGCGCATTGCCGGTCGGCGACAGCAGCACCGAGAGGCCGGCGGTCGGCTTGCCGTTGAGGCGGGTGTTGAACTGGTAGCCCATGCCGCCAACCTCGATGCGCGCCACGTCGCGCAGTCGCACGGTCGAACCATCGGGGTTGGCGCGCAGCACGATCGCGCCGAATTCCTCGGGCGAGGAGAGCTGGCCCTTGACCAGGACGAGGGCGGAGATCTTCTGATGGGCGGGGCTGGGCTCGGCGCCGAGGCTGCCCGATGCGACCTGCGCGTTCTGCGCGTTGATGGCCCGCGTGACGTCGTCCGAGGTCAGGTTGTAGCCGACGAGCTTGGCCGGATCGATCCAGATGCGCAGCGACCGCTCGGTCGAATATAGGGTCGCGCGGCCGACGCCGGGAATGCGGCGGATCTCGCCCAGCACGTTGCGCACCATGAAGTCGCCGAGCCCGAGCTCGTCGAGGCTGCCGTCGGTGGAGTTCAGCGTGATGATCTGCAGCACCGCGCTCGATGCTTCCTCGATCAGGATGCCCTGCTGGATCACCGCCCGCGGCAGGCGCGCCTCGACCCGCTTGATGCGGTTCTGCACCTCGACCGAGGCCATGCCCGGGTCGGTGCCGGGCACGAAGTTCGCGATGATCTCCACCTGTCCCAGCGAATCGCTGGCCGATTCGAAGTTCAGGATGCCGGAGGCGCCGTTCAGCTCCTCCTCGATCAGGCGCGTGACGCTGTTGTAGAGATTCTGGGGCGATGCTCCGGGATAGCTCGTGCTGATCGAGATCGACGGTGGTGCGATGATCGGATACTGCGCGATCGCCAGCAGCGGGATCGATATCGCGCCGATCAGGCAGACGAAGAGCGCGATGACCCAGGCAAAGATCGGGCGATCGATGAAGAAGCTCGGCATGCGACGGCGCTCACTGCGTCGCACTGACGGGCGTTGCCGGCCCCTCTGGTGGAGCCTCGGCGGTCACCGTGCGCGGAGTCACGGCATCGCCCGCGGCGAACTTCTGGAAACCGTCGACCACGACCCGGTCGCCCGCTTTCAAACCGTCGAGGACCAGCCACTGGCCGCCCTGCACCGGACCCAGCCGCACCGGCTGGACGGCGACGCGATTGTCTTCCTTGACGACGAACACCTCGCTGCCGCCGCCGCCGTTGCGCTGGATGGCCTGCTCGGGAAGGCTGATCGCATCGCTGTCGACCCCCTGCTCCAGCAACACGCGCACATACATGCCCGGGAGCAGCTCGCGATCCGGATTGAGGAACGTACCGCGCAGCGTCACCTTGCCGGTCGAGGTGTCCACCCGCGCCTCGGAGAACAGCAGCTTGCCCGTGTAGGGATAGATGGTGCCGTCATCCAGCAGCAGGCGGACCTTGGTCGCGTCGGGCTCTATGCGCTCCAGCTCGCCGGAGGCAAGCGCGCGGCGCAGCTTGCTGAGTTCGGAGGCCGATTGCGTGAAGTCGGCATAGATCGGATCGAGCTGCTGGATCGTGGCGAGGTTGGTCGCGTCGTTCTGCACGACCAGCGCGCCCTCGCTCACGCGTGCGGCGCCGATGCGCCCGCTGATCGGCGCCCGGACCGTCGCATAGTCGAGATTGAGGCGAGCGCGTGCCATGTCGGCTTCGCGGGCGGCGACCTCGGCCCGAGCCTGCTCGACGGTTGCCACGGCGATCTCGTGCTGGGCAGTGGAGATGGCCTGGGTCTTCGCCAAGGCCGCCGAGCGAGTCGCCTGCGGAATTGCGAGATCGAGCGCTGCCTTCGCCTTCTCGAGCGCCGCCTGGGCGGCCTGCAACTCGACCTCGAAGGGCTTGGGATCGATCTGGTAGAGCGCGTCGCCCGCCTTCACGTCGCTGCCCTGGTTGAACAGCCGTTCGATAACGATGCCCGAAACCCGCGGGCGCACGTCGGCGACGCGCGTCGGCGCGATGCGACCGGGCAGCTCCCGCACGATCGTGCGCGCCTGCGGCGTGACGGTGAGGACACCCACCTCGGGAGGCGGCGCCTCGGGCTCCGCCGATGCCGAGGACTCCTTGCAGCCCGCGAGAGCCGGCGCCAGCATCACCAGGACGAGGGCCAGTTTCCAGGGGTTGGCAGCGAGCATCTTCCGTCTCTCCACACGTCGAAGCGCCTGGGGCGCAGAGTTTCACTTCCGCACCGTGTATTTCCGGCGCAGATGCTTTCTCGAGCGTTTCGGATCCCTGCGCGACTCAGGCGCGATTGTCGGTCTCTAGGGCTGCCGTTCGGTCGATTCGCAGGTTGTGAAGTTTGGGTAAGAGTATGGCGATTGCAAGGATGACGCCCGTGAAGGGCGTCATCACGTTCATGCGAGGTGAAGCTGCCTCCTGGCCCCTTCCTCAGCCGCCCATCAGACCCATGTCGAGCTTCAACAGCGCGAGCAGGCCCAGCACCACGAAGCACGCCGCCGCCAGCGAGCGCACGAGTGTGAGCGGCACCTTGCGCGACAGCACGTCGCCGAACAGCACCGCCGGCACGTTGGCGATCATCATGCCGAACGTCGTGCCGGCGGTGACCGCGAACAGGTCGTTGAAGCGAGCCGACAGCGCCACGGTCGCGATCTGGGTCTTGTCGCCGATCTCGACCAGGAAGAAGGCGATGGCGGTGGCGATGAACGCGCCGGCGGCTCCCGCGACCTTCGGGCCTTCGTCGGCCTTGTCGGGGATCAGGCACCAGACGGCCATGGCGAGGAACAGAACGCCCAGGATCCAACGCATCGCATCGGGCCCCAGCCAGGCGGCGACGGCGGCGCCGGCCCAGGCCGCAAGCGCGTGGTTGGCCAGGGTCGCGACCAGGATGCCCAGGATGATGGGAACGGGCCGGCGATAGCGGGCGGCGAGGATCATGGCCAGGAGTTGCGTCTTGTCCCCGATCTCGGCGACGGCAACGAGTCCTGTTGAAACGAGGAAGGCTTCCAAGACGAATCACATGGCGGGATCGAGCACGAACCTGTGGCTCCCGGTGCCGCCCGATCCCGCGGGTAAAGGCACTGGAAAGCCAAAGGTCTCGCCAAGCGCGGTCCGATCTGGACCGTCGGTCGCCGGATGGGCCATGGTTCCCGAAGGACCCAAGTCTGTTGACACATCCGCCTCTGGGGTTGAGGCCGGCTACTCCCCGATGACGGGATGCTGATAGTCCGCCGCCCCGCTCACCGCAAGCCCCGAAACGTCGCTCAGGGGTGCGGACCCCAGGGCGCGGCGTTCAGCAGCTTGACCTCCTGGCTCATCACCAGGGGACGGAACTTCACCGCGAATCCGTCCATGAAGGCAGGGTCGGCAAAGACGGCCGCCCAGTGACGTCGCCGGTGGGCATCATCCTCGAATTTCCAGAGATGGACGAGCTGGTTGATGGTGCCGGTGTCGCCCTGAAAGTAGCCGACGAGGTTCTTCGCGTGGCCGCCCTTGTCGAGCGCGGGAAAGCCGAACTCCTGATAGAGCTTCACGGCTTCGCCCATCTTGCCGACGTAGAGCGTGTAGGTCCTGAGCTCGTAGAGCGCCATGTCGATCTCCCCGTGCAAAAGAAAGTTCAGCCGATCGCCCGTGTCGCGAGCCTGGTGTCGACGACGTCGTCGAAGGCGATGTCGCGCGACAGAATGCCCGACGAACGCATGGCGGCGTGCAGCCGGTCATAGCCTTCGCGCCGGATGACCGGATCGCGGCCCCACAGTTCGAGGGCGCGATAGCGGTCGATGCAGGCCGCGAACAGGTCGCGCGGAACGTCGGGGAAGAACGACTGCACGACGTCCACGATCTCAAGCGACGGGGTGACGGCAAACCATTTCAGGGTCGCGTCCATGCCGCGGATCATGCGGGCGAGTTCGTCGGCGCGGCGCTCGAGCACGCCGCGCCGCGTCACCAGCGTCGTATAGGCGGTGAGGCCGCGGTCCGCGGCGGCGTTCCAGATGTAGCCTGCGCCGGTGGAGACGAGATTCTCGGCATAGGGCTGGAAGACCTGCACGGCATCGACCTTGCCTTCGCGCAGGGCGGATTCGTTTTCTGCCATGCTCTTGTCGTCGATACGGTCGACTTTCGAAGGATCGACGCCCGCGCGCCGCAGGTCGTCCTGCAGGCAGACCCACGGCGTCGGCACCTCGGAAACCGTCGCGAACTTCACCGACAGGAGATCGGCGAACGTGAAATCCGGACGCCGCGTCGCGCCCACGACGAAGAACGGATCGCGCGCCACCACGTCGCAGAAGCAGACGAGGTCCGAGGCCGGGTCCTTGTCCCGCGCGATCATGACGCGCAGCGGCCCGCCCCACATCACGTCGACCTCGCCGGCCCGCAGCGCCCGCGCCGCTTCCAGCGGGTCGGAGGAGGGCCGAAGCTCGACCTCGATCCCGGCCCGCCTGAAGGCACCGCTCGCATGGGCGGCATAGAAGGGCGCATAGAACAGCGCGCGGAAATTCTCGGACAGGACGATGGTCATGCAGCGATCGTAACACAGCCATCTCCCGCCGCACGGCCCCGCGTGCTAGGCGTTCGGCATGGCGAAATCCAAGGCTCCCGCGACGACCCCGGCGGACGGCGAAAACAAGCCGATCCGTCACCTCTACCTGATCGACGGCTCGGGCTATCTGTTCCGCGCCTATCACGCCCTGCCGCCGATGAACCGGCCCGACGGGACGCCGATCAACGCCGTGTTCGGCTTCTGCCGCATGCTGGTGGCCGACCTGCTGGACAATCCCGAGATCGACCACATCGCGATGATCCTCGACGCCGGCAGCGTCACCTTCCGCAACAAGATCTACGACAAGTACAAGGCCAACCGGCCCGAACCGCCGGAAGACCTGATCCCGCAGTTCCCGCTGATCCGCGAGGCCGCCCGCGCCTTCAACGTCACGGTGTGCGAACTCGAGGGCTACGAGGCCGACGACCTGATCGCCACCTACGCCCGCCTGGCGCTCGAGGCCGGCGGCACCTGCACCATCGTCTCCTCCGACAAGGACCTGATGCAGCTGGTGCGGCCGGGCGTCGAGCTGATGGACCCGATCAAGAAGATCAAGCTCGGGCCCGAGGCGGTGTTGGAGAAGTTCGGCGTGACACCGGACAAGGTGGTCGACGTCCAGGCGCTGGCCGGCGATTCGACCGACAACGTGCCGGGCGCGCCGGGCATCGGCATCAAGACCGCGGCGCAGCTGATCAACGAATACGGCTCGCTCGAAGCGCTGCTGGAGCGCACGAAGGAGATCAAGCAGCCCAAGCGCCGCGAATCGCTGGAGAACAATGCCGAGCTGATCCGCATCTCCAAGCAGCTCGTGTCGTTGCGCGACGACGTGCCGGCGCCCGCCGATCCCGATTCCTTCGACAAGCGCCGCCCCGATCCCAACGTGCTGCTGCCGTGGCTGGAGCAGCAGGGCTTCCGGACCCTGCTGCAGCGCTTCACAAACGAGTTGGGCGAGGCGAGCGCGCCCGTGGCTCCGGCCTCTGCACCGGCACCGGTCAAGAAGGCAGAAGCTACTCCCGCGCCCGCGGCGTCTTCCTCGAAGAAGCCCAACCGCGACTTCACCGCTGCCGACTATGAGCTGATCCAGGACGAGAAGCTGCTCGATGAATGGATCGCCGAGGCGACCCGGGCCGGCACCGTGGCCTTCGACTGCGAGACCGACGGGCTCGATTCCAACAATGCCGGTCTGGTCGGCGTGTCGCTGGCCCTGCTGGAAGGCCCATGGGGCGACGTCAATTCGACGCGCCGGCGCGCCGCCTATCTGCCGCTGATGCACAAGGTTCCTGGCGG
This sequence comes from Reyranella sp., assembly GCA_017990895.1. Classification (GTDB taxonomy): domain Bacteria; phylum Pseudomonadota; class Alphaproteobacteria; order Reyranellales; family Reyranellaceae; genus Reyranella. The sequence goes on along the minus strand of JAGNNA010000073.1, from coordinate 1,951 downwards.
TGCCGTGCAGGGCGCGCTCGATCTTTTGGGCGATGGCGGCGACAAGGATGCCGGCAAGCTGCTCGAAGGACAGATCCCCTTCAAGACCGCGATCGAAAAGCTGAAGCCGCTGCTGGAAGATCCGGCGGTGCTTAAGGTCGGCCAGAACATCAAATACGACATGGCGGTGTTCCGCCGGCATGGCGTCGAGATCGGCCCGGTCGATGACACGATGCTGATCTCGTTCGTCCTCGACGCCGGCAAGAACAATCACGGCATGGACGAGCTGGCCGAGCTGCATCTCGGCCAGAAGACCATCAAGTTCTCCGACGTGGCGGGCAGCGGCTCCAAGCAGGTGACCTTCGACAAGGTGCCGCTCGACAAGGCGCGCGACTATGCCGCCGAGGATGCCGACGTCACTATGCAGCTGTGGGCGCGGCTGAAGCCGCGGCTCGTCCCTGAGCGCGTCACCTCGATGTACGAGACCATCGAGCGGCCGCTGATCCCGGTCCTGATCTCGATGGAGAGCGCGGGCATCAAGGTCGATGCGCTGAAGCTCAAGGGGTTGAGTGCCGACTTCGAGAAGCGGCTGGCCGAACTCGAAGGCGAAATCCACAAGATCGCCGGCCGCGAGTTCAACGTCGGCTCGCCCAAGCAGTTGGGCGAGATCCTGTTCGACGAGCAGAAGCTGCCTGGCGGCAAGCGCAACAAGAACGGCTCGTGGGCGACCGACGCCTCGGTGCTGGAAGACCTCGCGGCGCAGGGCCATCCGCTGCCGGTGAAGATCCTGGAGCACCGCCAGCTCGCCAAGCTCAAGGGCACCTATACAGACGCGCTGATGCGCCAGGTCGATGCCAGGACCGGGCGCGTCCACACCTCCTATCACATGACCGGCGCGGCGACCGGCCGCCTCGCCTCGACCGATCCCAACCTGCAGAACATCCCGGTGCGCAGCGAGGAGGGCCGCAAGATCCGCCAGGCCTTCATCGCCGAGACCGGCCACAAGCTGCTCAGCGCCGACTATTCGCAGATCGAGCTGCGCCTGCTGGCCCACGTGGCCGACATTCCCGCGCTGAAGGAAGCCTTCGCGCGCGGCGACGACATCCACGCGATCACGGCGAGCGAGATGTTCGGCGTGCCGGTCAAGGGCATGGACCCGCTGATGCGCCGCCGTGCCAAGGCGATCAACTTCGGCATCATCTACGGCATCTCGGCCTTCGGCCTCGCCAACCAGCTCGGCATCGGCCAGCAGGAGGCGAAGGAATACATCGCCAAGTATTTCCAGCGCTATCCCGGCATCCGCGACTACATGGAACGGACCAAGGACTTCGCGCGCAAGCACGGCTATGTGCTGACGCCGTTCGGCCGCAAGATCCACCTGCGCTTCATCCACGACAAGAGCCAGGGCATGCGTGCCTTCGCCGAACGCGCCGCGATCAACGCGCCGCTGCAGGGCGGCGGCGCCGACATCATCAAGCGCGCGATGATCCGGCTCCCGGCTGCGCTCACCGCCGCCAACCTCAAGGCGAGGATGCTTCTGCAGGTCCACGACGAACTTCTGTTCGAGGTGCCCGAGAAGGAACTCGACAAGACGAAGGACGTGACCCGCAAGGTCATGGAAAGCGCCGCCTCGCTCACCGTGCCCCTGGTCGTCGACACCGGCGTCGGCGACAACTGGGCAGCGGCGCATTGACGATACCCTTTGTCATCCCGAGCGTAGCGAGGGACCTTTGGGCTACAGCAAAGGTCCCTCGCTACGCTCGGGATGACAGTCTTTGGGTATGTACTTTTCGTGAGCCATAGAGAGGAAGTGCCATGAAAATCTGGGGCCGTGCCAATTCGATCAACGTGATGAAGGTCCTGTGGTGCGCCGACGAGTGCGGGCTCAAGTACGAGCGCGAGGATGTCGGCGGGGCGTTCGGCGGCAACGACCAGAAATGGTACCTCGACATGAATCCCAACGGCGTCGTGC
>JAGNNA010000397.1 GCA_017990895.1 Reyranella sp. | reverse complement strand
GTCACAAGGCCAGCCGGAGCGCGCCTTGTCGCAGCTCGCGATCAGGAACGGCGTCATCAGCGGATCGAGGATGTCGACCTGCGACCAGCTCGTGGAGAAGGCATTCCAGCCGCCCTCAGAGACCGGCACCTTCTTGGCCAGCCGCACGATCACGCTCTGCCAGTCCATCGAGATCATGTCGACCTTGAAGCCCGCCCGCTCCAGCAAAGCCTTCGCCACCGGCCCGAGTTGCTTGATCACGCCGAGGTCGGTCGGCGCCAGCAGGGTGACGGGCGTGCCGTCGTAACCGGCTTCGGCCAGCAGCGCCCTGGCCTTGGCCGCATTGCCCTCCACCAGCCCGGCCATGCCCGCGTCGGTCGCCAGCGGTGAGCCGCAGGTGAACATCGCCTTGCAGGTCTGATAGAAACGCTTGTCGCCGATGTTGGCCTGCAGGAAGTCCTCCTGGTTGAGGGCCAGCGCTGCGGCCTGGCGGACCTTTTCGTTGTTGAACGGCGGCAGCAGCCAGTTGGGCCGGAAAGCGTACTGGTTGGAGACCCGTCCCTTGATGACGCGGACGCCCTTGCCTTTCTCGACCAGCGGCAGGTGGTCGGCGGAGACGCTTTCGAGATAGTCGAGCTCGCCGTTCAGCAGCGCGTTGACCTGGGTCTCGGCGTCGGGCATCGAAATCCACTCGACCCGATCGACGTTCACCACCTTGCCGCCGGACAGGCCCGATATCGGCTCGGACCGCGGCTTGTACTTGGCGAACCTGGTGTAGACGAGTTTTTCGCCGGGCTTCCACTCATCCTTCTTGAACACGAAGGGACCGGAGCCGATGTACTCCTCGATCTGCTTGAACGGATCGGTCTCGGCGATGCGCTTGGGCATCATGAAGGGCACGACCACCGAGGGCTTGCCCAGCGACTCGATCACCGCCCCGAACTTCTCCTTCAGCACGATCTTGAAGGTCCTGGGATCGATGACCTGATATTCCTTCAGGACCTGCGCCATCTTCAGGCCCATCGCGTCGCGCGCCGACCAGCGCTTCAGCGAAGCGATGCAATCCTCCGCCGTCACCGGCTGGCCGTCATGCCATTCCAGCCCCTCGCGCAGCTTGAAGGTCCAGACGAGCCCGTCGTCGCTCGTGCTCCAGGTTTCGACCATCTGCGGCTTCACCTGGAACTTCTCGTCCATGGCGAAGAGCACGTCGTAGAGCATGTAGCCGTGGTTGCGCGTGATGTAGGCGCCGCTCCAGATCGGATCGAGCACCTTCACGTCGGAGTGCATCACCACCTTGAGAGTCTGTGCCGACGCGATCGGGACGGCGGACGCGGTGGCGAATGCCGCGACCGCGGTGAGTAGGAAACGACGCATGAATGATCCCCAATGGAAAAGGCGAGGACCGAAATCCTACGGCGAGTTCACAGCCTCTGTCAGCGCAACAGGCCCTGTCGAAGAAAAAGAAACTTCACCCGAACGCCTCGTCCTGACACGGTTCTTGCACGCTGGCGCGCTGGTCAGCCAGGTAGTGACAGTCCGTAGACGCGGGTCGCGGTACCGGAGAAAAGCGCCTTCTTCTCGGATGCCGACGCACCGCCGGAAATCCGCTTGAACGCATTCCACAGCACGCCATAGCCCGAAGTGATCTTGTCGACCGGGAAGTTGCTCTCGTACATGCAGCGGTCGACACCGAACAGCTCGATGCAGGTCTCGATCCAGGGCCTGAACGCCTCGGCCAGCTCCTGCGATCCCGGCGGTGTCGGGCGCCGGTAGAAATCGAAGAAACCCATGGCCATGCCGAGCCCGCCCAGCTTCACCACGATGTTCTGTCGCCTGGCCAACTCCGCCATCGACTTCCTCCAGGCCGCGCGCACCTCGTCGTGGTGCCCGGCGTAGCCGGCATAGCCCAGCGGCCCACCGACATGGTCGAGCACGATATGCGTGCCCGGGAAGGCGTCGGCCAGTTCCGCGATCTCGGGAAGCTGCGGATGGTAGAGCCAGGCATCGAACGTCAGGTCGCGCTTCGCCAGCTCGCGAAAACCCTCACGCCAGGTCAGATCGCGGGTCTGTTCGGGCGGCGGGTCGTTGCGCGAATTGCGGATGCCAGGATCGGCGTCCCAGCCGGTCTGGTGGCGAATGCCCTTGAAGCGGCCGTTGCCGGCGGCGATCTGGGCATCGAAGACGTCTCCCGCCCTTTCGCCGAGGCGCAGGTCGACATGGCCGACGATCCCCGCGCAAGCGCGCAGCTCACCATAGAGGCCGGACGCGCTCATCGCCGCGACGCCATTGGCGAACTCGGTCTCGCCGACGCAGCGCAGCTCGGCCGGCCCATCCTTGCGGTACATCGAATGGCAGTCGACGAATACCGTGCCCACGATCCGATGGCCGGTCTGCGTGTCGGCCAGCAGGTCGTGGAACAGATAGTCGTTGCCGGTACGCTGCCAGAGATGGTGATGCGGATCGACGATCGGCAGGTCGGGCTCCAGCGCAGGCTCGCTCACCTTCGCGACCCAGGCCGGATCGGGGTTCATCACGTTACCAAGGCTTTCGGCAGGTTGGGCCATCGTTTCCTCCGTCGTTGACGTCCTTATTGTATCGGCTCTTCCGCGATCATCGAGACGTGAGCATGCACCACCTTCCAGCCCACATCGGGAAAGCGCACCCAGGTCTGCGTCTGCCGGCCGGTCATCTCCCTGCCGCGCACCCTGTAGACGAGCGACACCGTCGCGATGTCGCGCCCGAGGGTGACGATGTCGAGCCGCAGCCGTCTTTCCTTCGTGCCGGGCCCCGGCGGTCGGGCCACACGAAAGGCATGGATGCGGTCGAAGCCGTAGCCGTGCTCGTTGTTGGCGAGGCGGATCGTGTGCGGGCTGTTCCAGAAGGTGGCGTCGAGCACCTCCACGTTCTTGTCGATCAGCGCCTGCTCGTAGCGTTCGAACAACTCACGCACCTCGGCCACGACTTCGGGAATGTTCGGCGTCAGATCGGTCACACTCACCTCGCTCTTGCTGGATTTCCGACGACAGTAGCACCCGCGGCCACGTCGCGGGTGACGACGGCGCCGGCGCCCACGATCGCGCCATCGCCGATGCGGACACCAGGCAGCACGATGGCGCTGCCGCCGATCCAGACATCTGCGCCGATGGTCACGGGCCGCCCGAATTCCAGCCCGGTGCGGCGCTGCGCGGGATCGCGCGGATGGTCCGCGGTCAGGATCTGCACGCCCGGCCCGATCTGCGTGCGATCACCGATCGTCACCTTCACCACGTCGAGGATGACGCAGTTGAAGTTGAGGAAGACGCCCCTGCCGAGGCTGATATTGTAGCCGTAGTCGCAATGGAAGGGCGGCCGGATGTAAGCGCCCTCGCCCACCTCGGCCAGCATCTCGCACAGTAGTGCCGCATGGTCGCGCTGCGTCGCGGCGATCGAGACGTTGTAACGGTCCATCCACTCGGCGGCGCGGCGTGCGTCGGCGGCCAGCTCCTCGCCGGTCGCCACGTAGAGCTCGCCCGCCAGCATCTTCTGCTTCTCGCTCGCCAAGCGCCCTCCCGAGGCCAGCGGCGACGACTCAGCCCGCCGCCTTCTCCATCGCGCGGGCAACGGCGACCAGGGTCGCATCGCTGCCGCGCGGACCGATGATGGACAGGCCAACCGGCAGACCGTCAACCGTCGTGGCGCCGGGGAGATTGACCTGCGGAAAGCCCGCCAAACCGCCCTGTGCGCAGAGGCAGGTGATGCGGTCCCGCAAGGGGTCGAGCACCGAGAGCGGAAGTCCGACCTTCGGCGCGGGGAACGGCGTGGTCGGCAGGCAGAGGATCGTGCCCGGCGGCAGCAGGTACTTCATGCGGCCGCGAGCCTCCTGGCGCATCAGGTTGGCCCAGACCTTGTCGCTCTCGGGGATCATCGAGCCGGTGACCAACGCCTTGGCGACCGAGAAGGCGAAGCGCGGGTTGCGCTCGTCCAGCCATGGCTTGAACGTCGCATAGGCCTCGGCGGGCTGCAGCGTGCGCTGGGCGCGCGCCCATACCGACAGTCCCTGCGGAGCCATGATCTCCTCGCAACTGGAACCGATGAGGGCGGCGAGTTTCCGGACCATCGGCTGCAGCGCCTCCGAGGTGTCGGCATCGGCGAAGCCGAACGCATCGACCGCGACGATGAGTTTCGACGGCAACGCCGCCGGGATCTTCTCTCCCAGCATCACGGCACAGACCTTCGCGAAGGTTTCGGCGTCGCGCGCGAACCAGCCGGTCGTGTCGGACGTCGGCGCCTGGGGCAGCATGCCCGTGACGTCGATCCTGCCGTGGGTCGGGCGAATTCCGTAAAGGCCGCAGAAGCTCGCGGGCACGCGCACAGAGCCGCCGGTGTCGGTGCCGAGCGCGGTGTCGCAGATCCCCGCCGCCACGGCGGCCGCCGAGCCCGAGG
>JAGNNA010000072.1 GCA_017990895.1 Reyranella sp. | reverse complement strand
AGCGAGACCAGTCCGGCCGCGAGCCGCATGTCAGAGGTTGCCATAGGTGTTGGCGGCGGGCTGCGCCGGCAGGCCGATCACCATGGTGACGGGCTGCCCCCGGCCGGTCTGGCCGCGGGCGATGATGTGGTCGTTCGGGGCACCGGTCCTGCTCTCGTAGCTGCCGCGGCCGGCGAACTTGCCGCCAAAGCACGAAAGTGAGAACTGGCCGCTGCCGGGATTTTCGTTGGTCATGGTTCCGGTGCACACCTGCTCGCCGCGCGGATTCTCAACAGTGAAGGTGACGGAGCGATCCCGACCGATCAACGCGCCGTAGCGCACCAGTCCGTTCAGCCGCGCGACGTTGCCGCGATCGTCGCGATAGAAGATCGAGGTCGGGCCATAGGCATCGTCCGGCATCGACGATTTCGGCACCATGTATCGCTCGTCACTGATCACGACCTGGCAGCGGCAGTCGACGCCATAGTTCTCGCCCAGCGGCCCGAGCTCGGTGAGGCGGCGGTTGCAGTTCGATACGGCGATGTCCTGGACCTCGCGCTCGCTCTGCTGGCCGCGAGTATAAGCATCGGCATAGAGGAAGGCGCATTGCTTCGGCATCGGGATCGCCACCACCTTGTGGCTGGCCGAGTTGGTCTCGCTGTTCACCCAGTAGCGGTTCGCCATCTCGCTGAAGCGCAGGAAGATGGGATCGCGCCGCTCGGCCTTGCCGTAGGACTGGGCCCAGGCAATCGAGCCCGGGACCGCGGCGAAGGAGACGACGGCAAGCAGGATCGAGGCGGCAATTCGAAACATGACTGCGAATTCACCTGAAAAAGGTGACGGAAATGCGACCCGGCCGCGGCCTCCCTCTTCCCTAGACGAGGCGACTCTGTGTCTTCGCTGCGCGGATGAAGGACGTGAAAAGCGGATGCGGTGCGAAGGGGCGCGACTTCAGCTCGGGATGGAACTGCACGCCGATGAACCAGGGATGGTCAGGGATTTCGACGATCTCCGGCAGGATGCCGTCCGGCGACATGCCCGAGAACCGCAGGCCCACCTGCTCCAGCCGGTCCTTGTAGTTGACGTTCACCTCGTAGCGATGGCGGTGGCGCTCGCTGATCACGTCCTGCCCGTAGATCTCGTGGACCTTGGTGCCCGGCCGCAGATGCGCCGGATAGGCGCCGAGCCGCATCGTCCCGCCGAGGTCGTCATCAGCCGAGCGCTTCTCGAGCTGGTTGCCCTTCATCCACTCCGTCATCAGGCCCACCACCGCATGGTCGGTCGGCCCGAATTCGCTCGACGAGGCGGTCTCGATGCCCAGCAGATTCCGCGCCGCCTCGATAACCGCCATCTGCATGCCGAAGCAGATGCCGAAGAACGGCACCTTGCGCTCGCGAGCGAACTTCACCGCGTGGATCTTGCCCTCGGTGCCGCGCTCGCCGAAACCACCGGGCACCAGGATGCCGTGGACATGCTCCAGATGGCTGACGGCGTCATCGCGCTCAAAGATCTCGGAGTCCATCCACTCAAGACCGACCTTCACGTTGCTGCCGAAGCCACCATGGGTCAGGGCCTCGGAGAGCGATTTGTAAGCGTCCAGCAGCACCGTGTACTTGCCGACCACCGCGATCGTCACCTTGCCCTCGGGCTCGCGCACCGAGCGCACGATGCCGCGCCAGCGATCCAGATTGGGCTCTTCTTCCGCCGGCAGGCCGAAATAGCGGCAGACTTCGCGATCGAACCCGCGCTCGTGATAGGCGATCGGCACCTGGTAGATCGTATCGACGTCGCGCGCCTCGATGACCCGCTCCGGCTTCACGTTGCAGAACAGGGCGATCTTGCGCTGCTCGTTCGCCGGGATCTCCTTGTCGCCGCTGCGGCAGACCAGCAGGTCCGGCTGGATTCCGACGCTCAGCAACTCCTTGACCGAGTGCTGGGTCGGCTTGGTCTTGAGCTCGCCCGCGGTAGGCACCCACGGCAGCAGGGTGAGGTGCACGTACATCGTGCGCTCGCGGCCGAGTTCGTTGCCGACCTGGCGGATGGCCTCGAGGAACGGCAGGCTCTCGATGTCGCCCACCGTGCCGCCCACTTCGACGAGGACGAAATCCTCCTTGTCGGTGTCGGCCAGGACGAAGTCCTTGATGGCGTCGGTGACGTGCGGGATTACCTGGACGGTTGCGCCGAGATACTCACCCCGGCGCTCCTTGGCGATCACGGTCGAATAGATGCGCCCCGTGGTGATGTTGTCGCTCTGCCGGGCATCGACGCCGGTGAAGCGCTCGTAGTGACCCAGATCGAGGTCGGTTTCCGCGCCATCGTCGGTCACGAAGACCTCGCCGTGCTGATAGGGGCTCATCGTCCCCGGATCGACGTTAAGATAGGGGTCGAGCTTGCGCAGCCGGACCTTGTAGCCACGGGCCTGCAGCAGCGCGCCGAGCGCCGCCGAGGAAAGACCCTTGCCAAGCGATGAAACCACGCCGCCCGTTATGAAAATAAAGCGCGTCATGGGCCTACAGCATACAAGCGCTTGTGGAGCGCAGCCATGGGGATATCGCCCCGCCGGGGACAATTCGGCGGGGGAAGGAAGCTGGTTTCATGGGGGCCCTAGCGCGTGGGAGCGACGGGTTGCGCGGGCGTCATCCCGCCGGGAGCGGCAGGTGCAGCGGGCGCCCCCGATCCGGTGGGCACGCTATCCATGATCGACCGCGTGGCACGAACCGGATCGGTCATGCTCCAGGCCATCACAAGGCTCAGGACGAAGAAAATCGTCGCGAAGATCGCCGTCATGCGCGACAGGATATTGGCTTGGCCGCGCACCGAGAACAGCGCGTCGGAACGGCCGCCCATGCCGAGCCCACCGCCCTCGCTGCGTTGCAGCAGGATCACGACGATCATCGCGCTGGTCACACCGACATGGATGACGAGCAGCACGAGGCGCCATTCGTGGAGGAAGTGTCTTACGGCGTCCATTTTTGTCCAGCGCTAGAAGGGCATCTTCGCAAGCGGGCGCTTCTAGCCCCTTTAGGCGGCCTTGGCGATAGCCAAAAATTCCGCGGCATTGAGGCTCGCCCCACCCACCAGGGCGCCGTCGACGTCGCCCGCGGCCAGAAGCTCGACCGCATTGCTCCCCTTCACCGACCCGCCGTAGAGCAGCCGCACCCCGGCTGCCTCGCCCGTCAGCCCGCCTAGCACGGAGCGAATATGCGCGTGTGCTGCGGAGACCTCTGCAACAGTCGGGGTCTTTCCCGTTCCGATCGCCCAGACGGGTTCATAGGCCACGACCAGGTTGGCGGCCGTCGCGCCTGGCGGTACGCTGCCTCCGAGCTGGGTTTCCAGGACGGAGAGCGTGTCCCCCGCCTCGCGCTCGGACAGGGTTTCGCCGATGCAGACGATCGGCACGAGCCCGGCGCGCCATGCCGCCTCGGCCTTGGCGCGGACGATCGCGTTGGTCTCGCCGCAATCGGCGCGGCGCTCGGAGTGGCCGACGATCACGTAGGTCGCGCCGGCATCCTTGAGCATCTCGGCGGAAACGTCGCCGGTGTGGGCGCCGCTTGCCTTGGCATGACAGTTCTGGCCGCCGACGAGCAGCCCGCTCCCCCTGGCGGCATCGGCAACGGCGGCGACCAGTGTCGACGGCGGACACACGAGCAGTTCGCGGTCGGTCCAGCCGGTCTGCTTCACGCCCGCGGCGACATCTCCGGCAAGCGCAAGGGCGTCGGTCCTGAGACCGTTCATCTTCCAGTTGCCCGCGATCAGCGGCCGCCTCGTACGCGCCATCGAATTTCCCTTTCCGTTCTGCCCAATTCGTTTGGGGCGTATCTAAAGCCGGTGGCGTTTGCGGTCAAAGGGCGCTTGGTTGCCTGTCCAAGGGGCCGGTGGTAGGCATGGCGCCCCTTCAAGAACCCTGTCCGGCCCGTGAATCAGTTCCGCAAGTACGCCCGCTACATCGTTCTCTCCATTCTCTTCGGCATGCTGATCATCAGCTTTGGTCTGTGGGGGGTCGGCGACATGCTGAAGGCGGCCGGTCGCAGCACCGAAGTTGCGCATGTGGGCGGGACGAAGATCCCGCTGTATGGGTGGGTCGGCGGCGCACCAGTCTACGCGACCGAGGTGCGCGAGCAGTTCAATCGCCAACTCGAGGCCATCCAGCGCCAGACCGGCCAGCGGCCCGAACAGGAACAGGCCCTGCGCTACGGCCTGCACGTCCGCGCCCTCGAAGAGGTCATCCAGCGGGCCGTGCTCGACTACGCGGTCCAGGAATTCGGCCTGATCATCAGCGACGAGGAAGTCCGCGCGGCCATCGCCCGAAACCCGGCCTTCCAGGGTACCGGCGGCTCGTTCGATCCCCTGCTCTACCGCAACCGCCTGCAGCAGGCCCGCATCAGCGAGGCGCAGTTCGTGGTCGACATGCGCCGCGAGATCGCCGCCAGCCAGCTCTTCGGCGTCGTGCGTGCAGATGGTCTGGCGCCGGTATCGCTGCGCAATGACATCTTCAAGCTGGAGAGCGAGAAGCGCACCGCCGAGACGATATACGTTCCCGACGCGATCGTCGTCGACGTGCCGAAGCCCACGCCGGAACAGCTCAACACCTATTTCGAGGCCAACAAGGCCAAGTTCCAGGTGCCGGAGTTCCGTGCCTTCTCCTACGTGATGATCACGGTCGATGATGTGGAGAACCAGGTCGCGGTCACCGCGGACGCCCTGCGCCAGGAATACGAGGCGCGCGCGGCCGAGTTCGGCACGCCCGAGAAGCGCGACGTCGACCAGGCGATGACCGACAACGAGGACAAGGCCAAGGCGATTATCGCCGCGGTCCAGGGCGGCAAGTCGCTGGAAGACGGTGCGAAGGAAGTGACCGGCAATGCCGACGGCGTCATCAAGCTCGGGTCCGTAACCAAGAAGGACCTGCCGCCAGGTCCGCTCGCCGACGGCATCTTCGGCCTGCCCGAGGGGATTGCGGCAGCGCCGATCCAGTCGCCGCTGGGCTGGCACATCGTGCGCATCAACAAGATCGAGGCCGGCAAGTCCGTGCCTTTCGAAGAGGTCAAGGAGAAGCTCGAGAAGGACCTGAAGGCGCAGCAGGCCCCTGACCTGCTCATCAAGCTGGTCACCGACTTCGAGCGCGTGCTGGGCAGGACGCAGTCGATGAAGGCGGCCGCCGAGGATCTCGGCCTCAAGGTCCGGACCTACGAGAACGTCGATGCGCGCGGCCAGGATGCGTCCAGCAAGCAGGTCGTGATCGGCCCGGCGGCATCCGAACTGGTTCAGGCGGCCTTCTCCACCCGCGAGAACGCGGAAAGCGAGCTGCTGGAAACGCAGCGCGGCGAATACTTCATCGTGCGCACCGACCGGATCACGCCGGCCCGCACGCCGGCCCTTGCCGAGGTCGAGGCCAAGGTGGTCGAAGCCTGGCAGGCCGAGGAACGGCGCAAGCTCGCCGACGCGAAGGTCAAAGAAGCGGTCGAGAAGGCCAATGCCGGCACGGATTTCACGACGCTGGCCAAGGAGCTCGGCCTGGAGGCGCGCATCGCCAAGCCGGTCACCCGCTTCGAGGCCGATGCCGGCAATTATCTCAGCCAGCCGGTGGTACAGGAACTTTTCAAGCTGGGGCCCGACAAGACGCAGTCCGTGCGGACGGGTTCCGGCAGCGTGCTGGTGCGCGTGAAATCCGTCGAACCGCCAGACCTAGAGAAGGACAAGGACCAGCTCGACCGCTTCGGCAAGCAGCTCGACACGATGATCGCGAACGACCTGATCCTTCAGCTCGTGGCGGCGCTTCGCGCCAAGTACGGCGTGACCGTCGACGAAGCCGCCTTCCAGGCGACTTTCGCTCCCCAGCAATAGAGAGCCGTCCATGTCGATCTCGCCCGACTTCGACGCCTTCACGGCGCGCTACGATTCCGGCACGCCCCAGGTCGTCTCGACCAAGCTGGTCGCCGACCTCGAGACGCCCGTCTCGGCCTATCTCAAGCTGGCCGACGGTCGCGCCAACTCCTTCCTGCTGGAATCGGTGGAAGGCGGCTCGGTGCGCGGCCGATACTCAATCATCGGCTTCAAACCCGACGTCGTGTGGCGCTGCCGCAAGGGCCAGGCCGAGATCAACCGCCGCGCCCATGCGGACTCCCACGCCTTCGAGAAGCTCGAGGGCCGGCCGTTGGAAACGCTGCGCGCCCTGATCAAGGAATGCCAGATGGAGCTGCCGGCCGACCTGCCGCCGATGGCGTCGGGCCTGTTCGGTTTCCTGGGCTACGACATGGTCCGCGACATGGAGCGGCTGCCCGACACCAATCCCGATCCGATCGGCCTGCCGGACGCCATCATGGTGCGGCCGACCCTGATCTGCATCTTCGACCGGCTGGAAGACAACGTGACCCTGGTCACGCCGGTCTGGCCGCAGAAGGACATCAGCGCCCGTGCCGCCTACGAAGCGGCACAGGAGCGGCTGGGCGACGCGGTCTCGGACTTCGAGCGCACCCTTCCCTTCCGCCGCGACAGCGCCGACGACCTCGACGCCCTGCCCGAGCCGCAGGCCAACATGTCGAAGGAAGGCTTCAAGGCGATGGTCGAGACCTGCAAGGAGTACATCCGTGCGGGCGACGCCTTCCAGATCGTGCCCTCGCAGCGCTTCTCGCTGCCCTTCAAGCTGCCGCCGCTGTCGCTCTACCGGGCGCTGCGCCGCATCAACCCCTCGCCGTTCCTGATCTTCTTCGATTACGGCGACTTCACCATCGTGGGCTCCTCGCCGGAGATCCTGGTGCGGCTGCGCGACGACACCGTCACCATCCGCCCGCTCGCCGGCACGCGCCGCCGCGGCGCGACGCCCGAGGAGGACAAGCAGCTGGCGGAAGAGCTGCTGGCCGATCCCAAGGAGCGCGCCGAGCATCTGATGCTGGTCGACCTGGCCCGCAACGATGTCGGTCGTGTCTCGAAGATCGGCTCGGTGCGCGTCGTCGAGCAGTTCACCATCGAGAAGTACAGCCACGTCCAGCACATCAGCTCCCATGTCGAGGGCAAGCTGGAAGAAGGACTCGATGCGATCGACGTGCTGAAGGCGGGCTTCCCCGCCGGCACGCTCTCGGGTGCGCCCAAGGTACGCGCCATGCAGATCATCGACGAGGTCGAGCCGGTGCGCCGCGGCATCTATGCCGGCTGCGCCGGCTACTTCGCCGCCAACGGCACGATGGATACCTGCATCCTGCTCCGCACCGGCCTGGTGAAGGACGGCACGATGTACGTGCAGGCCGGCGTCGGCGTCGTGGCCGATTCCGATCTCGAAGCCGAGTACCAGGAGAGTGTCCAGAAGGCACGCGCCCTCGTGCGAGCCGCCGAAGAGGCCGTCCGCTTCGCCAGCGCCGGCCAATGGAGCGCCGGCAACAAGCGGCGTTGAGTATCAAGGGAGCGCGCCACTCCAGTGGCGCTCATGATCGCGCCACTGGAGTGGCGCGCTCCAACGAGGCAAGCAGCCGTTAAAGCAGCGCATCCGGTGAAAATCCAGCCGGCGGCTTGAAGCGAGTCTTGAAGGTTCGGGACCAAGCCTCGTTGGCGATGCGCTGGGCGTCGTGCAGGATCTTCTCCTCGTCCATCGTCAGCACGGCGCCGTCCTTCATCACCCACTTGCCGTCGACCATCACAGACTGGACGTCGCGTGCCTGGCCGTTGTGCACGAAGTCGGAAACGACGCGCAACACCGGGATCAGGTGAGCGCGCTGCAGGTCGATTACCACGAGGTCGGCCTTGTTGCCCGGCGCCAGCCAGCCGCCGTCGGGCACGCCCAGCGCGCGGTAGCCGTTGCGCGTCGCCCAGCGCAGTGCCCGCTCTGGCGTCGGCTCGCGCCCGTCCTCGCGGCGAACGCGCTCCATGAACAGGCCCGTGCGCATCACCTCGACCATGTCCTCGGCCATGTTGTCGGAGCCCATCCCGACGTTGCAGCCGTAGCCTTCCAGATCTGCGATGCGCGGGCTGAGGCCGCGCCGCGCGGCGATAGCCGAATTGAACGAGACGTTGACCTTCGCCTCACCCAACAGCTTCTCCTCCGACGGCTCCATGCAGCGGCAATGGGCGCAGATGATGCGGTCGTTGAGGAAGCCCAGGTCCGCGAGATACTCGGTCGGCAGGCGGTTGCGATGGGCGCGCACGGCCGCCACTTCGCCCCAGATCTGGTTGAGATGGATGGTGATGCGAGTGTCGAGCTGCTTCTGTAGCGCGCTCAGGTCCTGCAACAGCTCTGGCGAGCACATGTCGGGCGCCCAGGCGGAAATGGCGATGCGCATCCGTCCGTCGGCCTTGCCGTTCCAGTCGCGATGGTTCCGCTCGATATTCTTGATGTGGCCCTGCCCCAGCGCGCGGTCGAGCTGGTAGGGCGCGGGATCGCCGATCGACGTGCCGATGCGGTCATAGGCGCGCTCGGCGAGCAGGAAGCGCATGCCCGTGTTCGCCAGCGCCTCGGCATAGTGGTCGACGTCGTTGGAATCCTCGAGGACGTGCGTGGTGCCGCTGCGCAGCGCCTCCAAGGCGCCAAGCATCGCAAAGGCGCGGCGCTCATCGGAGGACATGTCGGGCAGCGGAATCGGTGACAGGCCGCCCGAGAAAGGCGGCTTGTGCGGCGGCGACAGGTCCTCGAACACGCCGCGTGCCAGGGTCATGGTGAAGTGCGTGTGGATGTTGGCGAAGCCCGGCATCACAAGCTTGCCGCTGCCGTCGATCTTCTCGGCGGGGGGATACTGTGCCAGCAGCTCGGCGCTGGGCCCGATCGCGGCGATGCGATCACCTTCGATGGCGATCGCGGCGCCGTAATGGACGCTGTCCGCATCGTCGACGGTGACGATGGCGGCGTTGTGGATCACGATGGTCAAGGCTTCCTCCTCCGGCGTTTTCGTGGGGCGCTGCCCTATTGCTTCTTCTTCATGTTCCAGAACATCGGCACCGGCCCGCTGAGCTGGTCGGTGATCGTGGTGCGCATGGCGACCGGCATGATGTACTGCCCAAGATTGGCATACATCGGATATTCCGACGCGCGCACCTGGATGGCGATCGCCAGCTCCTTGCGCTCGGCCTCGGCGGTGGCGCGGGAGAAGGCATCGCGCAGCTTCTCGATCTGCGGGTCGCAGGGCCAGCCGACATTGGCCTTCTCGCACGTGGCCGCTATGTACGACATCATGATGGGATCGAGCAGGTCGGCCGACACCCAGGTAGTGATGAAGGCGTGCCAGCCGCCCTTGTCCGGCGGCTCCTTGCGCGTGCGTCGCGATAGCACGGTCTGCCAGTCCATCGCCTGCATGTCGACGGTGAAGCCGCCCCGCTCCAGCAGCGACTTCACGATCGGCGTCAGCCGGCCGGTCTGGGTGTCGGTGGCGTACAGCAGCACGACGGGCGTCCCGTCATAGCCTTCCTGCTTCAGGATTTCCTTGGACTTGGCGAAGTCGGAGTTCAGCTTGTCCTCGAAGCCCTTGTCGGTGGCGAACGGCGTGCCGCAGATGAACAGCGCCTTGCACTCCTTGTAGTATTTTTCATCGCCGAAGCCCGCGATCAGGAAGTCCTTCTGGTTCAGCGCATAGAGCGCCGCCTGACGGATTTTCGCATTGTCGAACGGCTTGTGAAGCGTGTTGAAGCGGAGGTTCATCTGACCTCCGAGCTTGTTGTAGTTGTCGATGACGACGTTCTTGTCCTTGGCGAGCAGCGGCAGCAGCTCTATCTCGGGCTGGTCGATATAGTCGATCTCCCCGTTCAGCAGCGCGTTCACCGCGGTCTGGGCATCGGTGATATTGAGCCATTCGACCCGGTCCACATTGACCACCTTGCCGCCGGCTAGGCCGGAGGCCGGCTCGCTGCGTGGCTTGTAGTCCTTGAACTTGTCGTAGACCGTCTTCTCGCCGGGCCGCCAGAGATCCTTTCGGAAGACGAACGGGCCCGAGCCGGTGGGATCGCTGATCTGTACGTTGTTGGGCGTGTCGGCGACCCGCTTGGGCATGATGAAGGGGACCGTGGAACTGGGCTTGCCCAGCGATTCAAGCACCAGCCCGTAGGGCTCCTTCAGCACCAGGGTGAAGGTCTTGTCGTCGACCGGCTTCAACTCCTTGACCAGGGAGAAGAGCTTCTGGCCCATCGCATCCTTGGGCGCCCATCGCTGCAGCGAGGCGATGCAGTCGGCCGAGGTCACCGGCGCGCCGTCGTGGAACTTGAGCCCGTCGCGCAGCGTGAAGGTGTAGGTTAGCTTGTCGTCGCTGATCTTCCAGTCTTCGAGCATCTGCGGCCTGACGACGAGGTTCTCGTCCATGGCCAGCAGGGTGTCGTAGACCATGTAGCCGTAGTTTCGGACGTTGTAGGCCGAGGTCCAGATCGGATCGATGATCTTGATATCTGCGTGCATGACCGCACGGATGGTCTGCGACTGGGCCGAAAACGGCAGCAGCGCTGCCACGGCGGCACCGAGTGCCCACTTGATCGCTCGCATGATCGCGCCCCTGAAGGATTCGTCGTTGCATTCGGAACGCAATCGGCGTGCCATTTCCCCCGGATGACCCGGCAGTGCTAACGTCCCGGAAACGGAGGAAAGCCCATGTCCGACTGGCAAAATCGCTATCAGCGCCTGCTGTTCGACCGTCCGCATCCCAAGGTGCTGCGGGTCACGATGAACCGGCCCGAAAAGTACAATGCGACGGACGCGATCATGCACCGCGAGCTGGTCGACGTATGGCGCGACATCGACGGCGACGACACCGTCAACTGCGTGATCATCCAGGGCGCCGGCGGCAAGGTGTTCTCCGCGGGCGGCGATTTCGACATCATCGAGAACAACATCCGGGACCACAACGCGCTGCTGCGCACCTGGAAGGAAGCGCGCGACATCGTCTACAACGTCATCAACTGCTCCAAGCCGATCGTCAGCACAATGCGCGGACCGGCCGTCGGCGCAGGCCTCGTCGCCGGCATCCTAGCCGACGTCTCGATCGCCTCCAAGAAAGCCAAGATCATCGATGGTCACACACGGCTTGGCGTCGCGGCGGGCGATCATGCCTGCATCGTCTGGCCCCTGCTCTGCGGCATGGCGAAGGCCAAGTACTATCTGCTGCTCTGCGAGGCCGTGGACGGCGAGGAAGCCGAGCGCATCGGCCTGGTCTCGCTCTGCGTCGAGGACGACCAGCTCGAAGCCAAGGGGCTGGAGGTCGCGACCAAGCTCGCGGAGGGCGCCCAGACCTCGATCCGTTTCACCAAGTACGCACTGAACAACTGGCTGCGCATGATGGGCCCGACCTTCGACACGTCGCTCGGCCTCGAGATGCTGGGCTTCGTGGGACCGGACGTGAAGGAAGGCCTCGCCTCTCACCTCGAGAAGCGCAAGCCGAAGTTCGATCCGTACTCGCCGATTTAAGGTCGTCCCGAGCGCAGCGAAGGACCTCACGGAACGATCAGACACTGATGGCAAAAACCGAGCGCGCAGCAGGCGGGAGATCCTTCGCTGCGCTCAGGATGACTGAGGGGGCTGATGCCATGCGCGGACTCGAAGGTAAGAACGTCATCGTTACCGGCGGCGCGGGCGCCATCGGGAGCGCCATCTGCCGGCGCTTCGCGGGCTACGGCGCGCGGGTCGGGGTGTTCGACAAGAACCTCGACGGCGCGAAGAAGCTCGCCGGCGAGATCGGTGGCTACGCCTCGGGCGTCGACATCGCCGACTACGACGGTGTGGGTGCGGCGATCGCCGAGTTCGAGCGAACCGTCGGCCCGACCGACATCCTGGTGAACAATGCCGGCTGGGACAGATTCGCCAACTTCGTCGACACCACGCCCGACCTCTGGGACCAGCTCATCGCCATCAACCTGCGCGGACCGCTCAACATGAGCCACTTCGTGCTGAAGGGCATGGTGGCCCGCGGCGGCGGCCGCATCATCAACATCGCCTCGGACGCCGGCCGGGTCGGCTCCTCCCAGGAAGCGGTCTATTCGGCCTGCAAGGGCGGCATCATCGCCTTCACCAAGACCGTGGCACGAGAAGTCGCGCGCAAGGGCATCACCCTCAACGCGGTCTGCCCCGGCCCGACCGACACGCCACTGCTGGCGGCAGTCGCCGGCGACGACGAGCGCGGCCAGAAGGTGCGCGCCGCGCTCGTCGGTGCGATCCCGATGAAACGTGTCGGCCAACCCGAGGACATTCCAGGCATCGTCTGCTTCCTAGCGAGCGACGATGCGGGCTTCATCACCGGCCAGACGATCAGCGTCTCCGGTGGCCTCACCATGCATGGCTGAGCAATCGGCCGGACCCGCTTGACGACGAAGTCACTCTCACGAAAAGTCACGTCATGCCCGAGTTAGAGTGGCTTGTCGCCGCTATCCCGAACTTCGCGCGCTACATCGTCGTCGGCTTCGGCCTCGCCGGTCTCTTCCTTGCGGTCTATGCGCAGATCACGCCGTGGCGAGAATACACGCTGATCCGCGCCGGCAACTCTGCTGCAGCGATCGCACTGATCGGCGCCCTTCTCGGCTTCTGCCTGCCGCTCGCCAATACAATCGCCCATTCGATCAGCCTGGTCGACGTCGTGATCTGGGCGCTCGTCGCGCTGTTCGTGCAGGTCCTGGTGCATGTCGGGATGCGTATGCTCTTGCCGCAGCTCAAGGCCGCGATCGAGGCAGACCGGCTGGCCGCCGGCATCACCGCCGGGGGCTTCGCCACCTGCTTCGGCCTGATCAACGCCGCCTGCCTGACGACCTAACTCCATGGCCGCCCCCCAAGGTTCCCGTCCACCGGGCTCGCGCATGTCGACGGGCATCAAGCTCGTGCTGATGGGTGTGGCCGGTGCGGCCGTCCTTTATTCCTGCGCGCCGGGCGCCGGCATCGGGGCGTTGCCCTACCTGTGGTTCCTGCCCAATCCCTTCTATCGGCCGCCCATCGCCGCCAACTGCGCGCCCGGCATGCCGCCTGCGAGCTGTGCGCCGGTGCAGCAGTCAAGCTCGGGCAGCAGCACGGGCAGCGGCTATGTCGGGCGCGGCGCCACTTCTCTGCCGTCCTCGACGACGAGTGGCAGCCAGGCCACGCCCGCGCCCAGCCGGCGCGGCGGTTTTGGCAGTACCGGCTCGACAGGGTCGAGCTGAGATGCGCCGCGAGAAGATCCAGCCGCGCAGCGGATGGCAGGAGAGGCTGGAGAAGATCGGCTTCGACTTCTACGTGCTCGACGGCAAGACCTACTGGAACGAGAACGCCTGTTACGCCTTCTCTGCCGACGAGATCGACGAGCTTGAGGCCTCGACCGAGGAACTGCATAAGCTCGCGCTGCAGGCGGTCGAGCACGTCGTCTCCAACCGGCTATGGGAACGCATGCGCATTCCGCCGACCTGGAGCGAATATATCGAGAGCGTCTGGCGGCGCTCGGACCCGACCATCTACGGCCGCTTCGACCTAGCCTACGACGGCAAGGGTCCACCCAAGCTGCTCGAATACAATGCCGACACGCCGACTGCGCTCTACGAAGCCGCCGTCGTCCAGTGGTACTGGCTGAAGGATGTGAAGCCCGCTGCCAACCAGTTCAATTCGATCCACGAGCGGCTGATCGAGGCTTGGCGCAGCTTGCTCGCGCGTCTGCCGCCGGAAGGCACGGTCCATTTCGCACGTTTCGAGGAAAGCCCCGAAGATCTCGCGACCTCCGAGTATCTGCGCGACACCGCCCTGCAGGCAGGCCTTGCCGGCAAGCCACTGCCCGTGTCCCAGATCGGCTGGAACGGCCAGCGCTTCACCGATCCTGACGAGATGCCCATACAGGTCCTGAGCAAGCTGTATCCTTGGGAATGGATGGTGCGTGAGGCGTTTGGCGTCCATGTGCTCACCGACACGACGGCGTTCCTCGAGCCGGCGTGGAAGATGCTGCTCAGCAACAAGATGATGCTGCCGCTTCTCTGGGAGGGCTTTCCAGGTCATCGCAACCTGCTGCCGGCCTTCGACAGCGAACATGCCGACCTGCAGAGTTCGTTCGTCAGGAAACCGATCTTCGGGCGCGAAGGGCACAATGTGACCATCACCGCCCCCGGCGTATTCGACATGGCCGGCGGCGACTATGGCAGCGAAGGCTATGTCTGGCAGGCCTATCAGCCCCTGCCCGTCTTCGACGGCAACCATGCCGTCGTCGGATCTTGGGTGATCGAGGGCAAGTCCGCCGGCATCGGCATGCGCGAGGACGAGCGCCGCATAACGCACAACAACAGCCGTTTCGTGCCGCATTATTTCGAACCAGGAGGCAGCGTATGACCGACCTTTGGATCCAGCCGACCGGCGCGGCGCTGGCCGCCGACGTGCACGGTATCGATCTGTCGAAGCCGATCAGCGACACAGTCTTTGCCCGCATCGCCCAAGCCTGGGGCGAGCATCTCGTCCTTCGCTTCTCGGGCCAGAAGCTGGACGATCGCATGCTGATGCAGTTCAGCGCCCGCTTCGGCGAACTCGACCGGGTACCGATTTCGGCCGCCGGCCTCGACCGTGCCGATTCCGATGTGATCGACGAGGCTCGCGAATGGGTGGCCGTGATCGCCAGCGTCAAGAAGGACGGCAAGGCGGTCGGCAGCCTCGGCAGCTACGAACTCGTCTGGCACACCGACATGTCCTACAACCCGCTGCCGCCCCGCGCCTCGCTGCTCTATGCGCTGGAAGTGCCGGCCGACGGCGGCAACACCGGCTTCCTCAACATGTACGCAGCCTACGAAACGCTCTCGCCCAAGCTGAAGCGTGCGATCGAGGGCAAGGTCTGCATCCACGATTCGAGCCGCAACTCGGCCGGCGAACTGCGCAAGGGATTTCAGCGCACCGTCGACGTGCGCCACACGCCCGGAGCCGTGCATCCCCTCGTTCGCCTGCATCCGGTCACGGGCCGCAAGGCGCTGTTTCTTGGCCGTCGGCCGGGCGCCTACATCCATGGACTCGAGGTCGAGGAAAGCGAGGCGCTACTCGACGCGATCTGGGCACATGCGACTCAGGAGAAGTTCGCCTGGTACCAGAAGTGGCGTGCCGGCGACCTCGTCATGTGGGACAATCGCTGCGTCATGCATCGCCGCGATGCCTTCGACGAGAGTCTGCGGCGGCTGATGCATCGCACCCAGATCGTGGGCGAGCCCGTGCTGGCGGGCTGACCGCGATGAAGCTGCCGTTCTTCGCGGCCGGTTTGCTCGTGCTGCCGTTCGCGGCGCTCGCCGCGCCCGACGCCGCGCAGACGGCAGCGATCTGCGGACAGCGCACCAGCTGCAAGGTCGAGAAGACCTACGATGCCGGCACGTCGCCCGAGGGCGCGGCGCTCTCCGTCGTCGAGATCCGCCTCGGCCTCGCCGACAAGCCCAAGGACCAGGACGAAGGCTGCATCAACGGCAATACGCGCGACGGCGGCGTCGAATACTGGCTGCTCCAGGGCACGGCGGCGCCCCAGCAGGTCCTGCAGCTCTGCAACGACGGCTATGGCATGGCCGGGGTCGGCGAGGACGAGGTCGAGGTCGTCCCCAACCGCCTCGTCCATCACCAGTATGGCGGCTCGGCCTGGCGCTGGACAATGGATGTCACCTATTCGCTGGTGCCCTTCCGCGCGCTGACCGAGCAGGATTGCAGCTATCACAACGTCTCGGAGCAGAGCGGCACGCTGACCGACATCGACTACCGGACGCGGCTCGTGCGGGCGCTGGCCAAGGACAGCACCGTTCGGGACCCCGGGATGGGATGCCCGACCTGGCCGAAGCCGCCGCAGACCTTCGCCGCGCGGATCGATGCAGAGACTGTCGGCGCCTATCCGGTCGTGGCGCCAGGCCTGGCCGGCAAGGGCACGATCCCGGCCGGCACGGCGCTCGGCAATTGCATCCCGGGCATGACGACCGCCGGCGAGAACGGCTTCGTCGTCTGGGGCAAGCCGGCACCGGCAGACCAGGCGGCCGAGATCCGGACGGTCGGCGTCGGCAGCAACACGTTGATTGTGCAGGTCTTCGATCCTCTCCCCGCCGCCGCGCCGTTGGGTGGGGCCTGGATCCACCTGCCGCATCTGGAAATCTGGGTCGGCCAGAACGGCGAGGAGATCAACACGATGCTGCCGCTCGGCCAGATGACGCAGACCGGCATCACGCTGGACGGCGCCGTCCATCGCGGCGTCGGCAAGCCGGGTGCGCCCCCGAAGGTCGAGCGCTCGACAGCGCGCGACGAGCGCGGCCGTCCCGTCACCGTGTTGCGAATCGTCTGGCCGGACGAATATGCCCTGATCAACGGCGTGACGGTCGTCTATTCCCAGGCTGAAGCGGGCAAACAGGCCCGCCTGGTCTCGACAGCCGG
Organism: Reyranella sp.; assembly: GCA_017990895.1. Lineage (GTDB taxonomy): Bacteria > Pseudomonadota > Alphaproteobacteria > Reyranellales > Reyranellaceae > Reyranella. Next base: position 261 of record JAGNNA010000072.1, on the reverse strand, counting down.
CTTCGCCAGCAACCGTCCGATCTACGTGCCTGACATGCTGACCCTGGCCGGCCGGCCTTCGACCTCGGATTCCGGCCTCTGTCGCGTGGAAGGCGGGCGGCTGACGGCGATCCACGAAGAAATGCCGTCGTTCACCACCGCGTCAGGCACACGTAAGCGGCGGTCGTCACCCTGCCGTCAGCCCGCCAATGGGATGATCGAGGGACAAGATGGCAACGCCGCTGTGGCCGAACGTGAGCAACAGTCAGTATCGAAGCGAAC
>JAGNNA010000396.1 GCA_017990895.1 Reyranella sp. | reverse complement strand
ATCCATGACCGAGACTGCCCTGCCGCTGGCGGGATTGCGCGTACTGGACATCAGCTCCTTCATCGCCGCACCGGCCGCCGCCGTCGTGCTGGGCGACTGGGGTGCCGACGTGATCAAGGTCGAAGGGCCGGAGGGCGATCCCAACCGCCGGATCATGCACGATTCGTCGAACTATCCGAAAAGCGAGGTCAACTATCCCTGGCAGATGGATTCGCGGAACAAGCGCTCCATCGTGCTCGACCTCAAGCAGGCCGACGCCCGCGCCGCCCTCGACCGGTTGATCGCCGTCTCCGACATCCTGATCTGCAACTTCCCGCCGCCGGTGCGAGACAAGCTCAAGCTCGCCTACGAGGACGTGAAGCAGGTCAATCCGAAGCTGATCTACGCGTCCCTCACCGGCTACGGCGAAAGCGGCCCCGATCGCGACCGGCCCGGCTTCGACGCCACCGCCTACTTCGCCCGTTCGGGCCTGCTCGATGCGCAGCGCTACGAGGGCGGGCCGCCGGGCGTGCCCGGCCCGGCGCAGGGTGATCGCGCCACGGCGATGGCGCTCGTCTCGTCCATCCTGATGGCGCTCATCCACCGCATGAAGACCGGGGAAGGCTCGTGGGTCGGCACCTCGCTGCTCGGAAACGGCCTCTGGTCGTGCGGCGTGATCGCCCAGGCGGCACTCGTCGGCGCTTTCCTGCCGCACCGGCCGCCGCCCGACCGGCCACGGTCGGCGCTGGGCAACATCTACCGCACGGCCGACGACCGCTGGCTGCAGCTCACCATCGTGCGCGCCGACAAGCTGTGGGCGCCGCTCTGCCGGGCGATGGGACTGGACCCGCTGATCGACGATCCGCGCTTCGCCACCGAGCCCGAGCGTCGTGCGCGCGCCGGCGAACTGGCCGGCATCCTGAGCGACACCTTCTCCACCAAACCCTACGAACATTGGCGCGAGGCGCTGGCGGCGCACAGCGTCACCTTCGGCGTCATCAGCCGCCCGCAGGACGTGCCGGACGATGAGCAGGCCGTGGCCTGCGGGGCGGTGGTCGACACCGCGATCCCCGGCATGCCACGCACCCTGGCCGATCCGATTCGCCTCGGCTTCGCCCGCCAGCGCATCGCGCATCCCGCGCCGGAGCTCGGAGAGCACAGCGAGCAGGTGCTGCGCGAGGCGGGCATGAGTGCCCAGGAAGTCGAGGCCCTCAAGACGAGCGGAGCGCTGCGATGGCGGCGGAGGAACCGCTGCCGCTGGCCGGCCTCACCGTCCTCGACATCAGCTCCTTCATCGCCGCGCCGGCCGCCGCCGCCGCGCTGGGCGATTTCGGCGCCGACGTGATCAAGATCGAGCCGCCGGTCGACGGCGATCCGCACCGCAACAGCTTCCGCAACGCCAGCTACCCGCAGAGCGACCGGAATTTCCCGTGGCAGCTCGACGGCCGCCACAAACGCTCGCTCGCCCTCGACCTCAAGACCGACGGCGCCCGCACCATCCTCGAACGGCTGCTGAAGCGGGCCGACGTGATGATCGTGAACTTCCCGCCGCCGGCGCGCGAACGGCTGAAGCTGCGCTGGGAAGACATCGAGCCGATCAACTCGCGCCTCGTCTACTGCTCGCTCACGGGATACGGCGAGTCCGGACCCGACCGCGACCGGCCGGGCTTCGACATCACCGCCTATTTCGGCCGCTCCGGCATCCTCGATGCCGCGCGCTACGATGGCGGACCGCCGGGCGTCTCGCTGCCGGCGCAGGGCGACCGCGCCACCGCCATGACCCTGGTGGCCGCGATCCTGATGGGGCTGCGGCGGCGCGACCAGACCGGCAAGGGCGGCTGGGTCGGCACCTCGCTCTACGCCAACGGCGTCTGGGCCAACGGCACCACGGCGGCCGGCGCGCTGATCGGCGCGCAACTGCCGGTGCGCCCGCCGCCCGACAAGCCCCGCAATGCGCTGACCAACCTCTACCGCACCAAGGACGATCGCTGGCTGCAGCTGCTGATGGTGCGCGACGACCGGCTGTGGGCCACCTTTTGCGACATCATCGAGCGGCCCGATCTTGCGGCCGATCCGAGGTTCGCCGGACGGCCCGAGCGGCGGGAGCGCGCCCAGGAGCTGCATGACCTGCTGGCGCCGGTGTTCGCCGGGCGTCTCTATACCGACTGGGAGAAGCGCCTGTCGGGCACCGGCATCCCCTTCGGGGTCATCGGGCGGCTGGCCGACGTGATCGACGACGAACAGGCCGAACATGCCGGCATCTTCGCCGACACGACCAACCCCGAGATTCCGCGCACGGTGAACACGCCGATCCGCCTGGGCTTCGCCACCCCGCGTACCGCCGGCCCGCCGCCTGCGGTCGGGCAACACAATGACGAGGTGCTGCGGGAAACCGGTTTCAGCGAGGAAGAGATCGACGCCCTCAAAAAGTCCGGCGCTTTGGGGTAGTCTTTCTCGATGGCCTCCCGCTTCCGGACCTACGCCGAGTTCTGGCCCTTCTACCTGCGCGAGCACGCCAAGCCATCGACGCGCGCGGTCCACTATATCGGCACCATCGCGTCAGCCGCCCTTCTGGTCTGGGCGATCGCGTCGCAGAACTGGTGGTGGCTGCTGGGCGTCCCCGTGTTCGGCTACGGGCCGGCCTGGTTCGGCCACTTCTTCATCGAGAAGAACAAGCCCGCCACCTTCGAGGCGCCAGTCTGGTCGCTGATCAGCGACTACCGGATGTGTGGTCTGTTCCTCACCGGTCGGCTGGGTGACGAATTGATGAAACACCAGGTCCGCGCCCCCTGAAACGCGTGATCCTGGCCCCTTGCTTCCCGGAGGGGCCGACGCCACATTACATGCGAACACCCCCAATTCCGCTCGAGGACCCATGGAAACGATGCTGCAGGGCGCCGCGCCGCAGGCTGCCCCCGCCGACCTGATCAAGGACAGCGACCAGACCAAGTTCGCCAAGGACGTGCTCGAAGCCTCGCGGACCGTTCCGGTCATCGTCGATTTCTGGGCGCCGTGGTGCGGGCCGTGCAAGACACTCCAGCCGATGATCGAAAAGGTCGTCAAGGAGGCCAAGGGCGCGGTCAAGCTGGTCAAGATCGACATCGACAAGAACCAGATGTTGGCCCAGCAGCTGCGCATCCAGTCGATCCCGGCCGTCTACGCCTTCTTCGGCGGGCGCCCGGTCGACGGCTTCATGGGCGCGGTGCCCGAGAGTCAGCTGAAGGAATTCGTCGCCCGCCTCGTCCAGGCGTCCGGTGGCGCCGGCGATCCGGCCGCCATGGAGCTGGCCGAACTGCTCGAACAGGCCAAGGCCGCGGTCGCGCAGAACGACATGGACACCGCCGCGCAGCTCTACAGCGAGATCCTGGGCGTCGAGCCGACCAACGTCGTGGCCCTCGCAGGCCTCGCGCGCTACCAGGTGTCGCTCGGCGACATCGAGCAGGCGAAGGAACTGCTCGAGCAGATCCCGGCCAAGGAGCGCACCGGCGCCGACGTGGTAGCCGCCCAGGCCGCGATCGATCTCGCCGAGAAGGCCAAGGACGCCGGCCCGATCCCCGACCTCAAGGCGAAGGCCGAGGCGAACCCCAAGGATTTCCAGGCCCGTCTCGACCTCGCCATGGCCTACTGGGCCGGCAACCAGAAGCAGGAAGCGGTCGACGAGCTGCTCGCCATGATCAAGGCCGACCGCAACTGGAACGAGGCCGCCGCGCGCCAGCAGCTCCTGAAGTTCTTCGAGGCGCTGGGCTTCACCGATCCCATTTCCGTCGACGGCCGCAAGCGGCTTTCGACGATCCTGTTCTCGTGAGCGCCCCTTCATGAGCGACTCCGCGCGCTCCTCGCAGAGGCCGGCGCGCAATCCGTTCGAGCCGACCTTCGAGCAGCTTCCCGAGATGCTGCCGATCTTCCCGCTGTCGGGCGTGCTGCTGCTGCCCGGCGGCAAGCTGCCGCTCAACATCTTCGAGCCGCGCTACCTTGCCATGGTTTCCGACGCGCTGGCCGGCTCGCGCATGATCGGCATGGTGCAGCCGGTTCAGCCCGGCGGCTTCGCCGGCGACGGTCTGCCGTCGGACGACGGTCGCCCCAAGGTGCACTGGGTCGGCTGCGCCGGACGCATCACCAACTTCAACGAGACCGAGGACGGTCGGCTGATGCTGGTGCTGAGCGGCGTGTGCCGCTTCGACATTGTGCGCGAACTCGACCTCGCCCAGGGCGGCTATCGCCGCGTCTCCTCGGTCTTCTCGCCCTATCGCGCCGATCTCGACCATGCCGACGACGTCGTCGAACTCGACCGCGACCGGCTGATGGCAGCACTTGCCGCCTTCTTCCGCGGCCGCCAGCTCTCGACCGACTGGGATGCCGTGAACAAGGCGGCCGACGCCAACCTTGTCACCTCGCTGTCGATGGTGCTGCCGTTCGGTCCGGCCGAGAAG